>CAZHKH010000147.1:0-2515 GCA_964532515.1 uncultured bacterium | reverse complement strand
TTAACTGGAAATCTTCCTCAGGATATATCAAATGGATGTGGAGAGAGTGTTATTGTGGATGATGGTACCTGTATCTATACCCCAGAAGGATTTGAGTTTAATCAATCTTCCTTACAGGCATTTTACTTTGTTGTTGAAGCAGATTTAGATGAAGAATCTCTTGATGAACTTACCGATTGGATTGGAGTCTTTAAAGGTGATGTATGCGTAGGGTCTTGGCCATGGGTTGGACCATACACAACCTTACCTGCAATGGGTGATGATGGAGATGAGTATTCTGATGGCTATTTATTATCAGGTGAAGTTCCAACATTTAAAATTTATGATGGTTCAAGCAATGGATTCTACGATGCAGAGGCATCTGAAAATATTGGATGGTCTAACAATGGACTTTATACACTTGATTTTATTAGTGGTTTCTCAGAGGTGAGCTATGCCCTTGATCTTCATTATGGTGCAAATTTAATTAGTTTCTTTGCACTCCCTGAAGATGTATCACTTGATAATATATTTTCTTCAATTGAAGGTCTTGTGACAGGCGTAATAGGTGAAGGTGTAGCAGCATCTCCGAATCCTAGTCTAGGTTGGGTTGGTAGTTTAACAGAGATTCAATCTATACATGGTTACTGGGTTAAAATGGCAGGTGCCGGAGTTCTTGAGGGAACTGGTCAGCCAACCGATCCAGAAACTCTATACGATCTTCATTATGGCGCAAATTTAATTTCTTATCCATTCTCAGGTTCAGCTGACCTTGCGAATACAATCCCTGAGGAAGAGTGGAGCAATATTGATGGTGTCATAGGTGAGGGTGTTGCCGCTACCTATAATCCTGTACTTGGCTGGGTTGGAAGTTTATCATCTCTTGAAGGTGGAAAAGGATACTGGTTTAAAGTGAATCAGGCTATTGATTTTACTTATATTCCACCATCTGATGTTGCAAGAGAGTCGTATTTAGATAATACATCAAATCAGCTTCCTGAATTTGAGTATACTCAGTCAACCAGACAAGGATTCTACTTTATAGAATCTATTGATGGCATAGAGCAAGGTGATTGGGTGTTATCGTATAATAATAATGTTCTTGTTGGAGCCAGAGAGTGGAGAGGAAGCTATACAGATATTCCTGCTATGGGCTACGATGAGGACCTTAATACAGCGGGATACTGTGATACAGGAGATATGGTGAGATTTAAATTATTCAAACCTTCAACAGGTGAGCTGTTTGATCTTGTAGCTGAAAATGTATCTCCATGGGAAGATAATCTAATTGATATTATTACTTCGATGTCTATTAACTATGGTGACTTTGCTTATGGCTATGAGTTGAGCGATGTGTATCCTAACCCGTTCAACCCATCAACAACAATTAACTTTACGGTTTCAGAGAGTATTGACCTTAGTTTAGTGATATATGATATGAAGGGTAGAGTTGTGGATACTCTTGTAAATGGAAACCTTGCTCCTGGTGTGTATAGCATCAATTGGAATGCAAGAGACTTTGCCAGTGGAATTTACTTTGCAAGATTATCTTCAACTGCAAATGAGCAGACTCAAAAACTTATGCTTGTAAAATAAAATACTAAGGGGTCATTTAGTATGGCCCCTTTTTTATATTTATCTTAAATTAAGCCTAGAAATTCAAAAGGAAAAAATATGAGCCTTTATAGAGTATTTATACTGTTAATATGCACCTTTCTTTTTTCTGATGAATTAAGCGATTCTAAGAAAGAGATAGCTAAATTTCAACCCGTTCCCTCTGTTGGGGACAAGGAATTAACCTACTTGAATGGTGATGCTGTTAAATTTTCTGATTTGTATAAAGATGGTCCGATGTTGCTTAGTTTTTGGTTTTTAGGGTGTGGGCCGTGCGTTGCAGAGATGAAGCATCTATCAAAATTCAATAAAAAGTATAAAGATACAGGGTTTAAAGTAATTAGTATCAACACGGATACCAGAAACAAAGGAAAGGTTAAATCTTTTGTAAAAAAGAAAAAGTATTCATTTGATATGCTATTTGATTTAAATGGGAAAAATGGTGTAATCAAAAAACTTGGTGGCACGTCGTGTCCATATACTGTTCTGATAAATAAGGATGGAACTATATACTCTAAGCATCTTGGGTATGAGAGAGGTGATGAAATTGCTTTGGAAAAAGAAATTCAGGAATTGATTGATTACAATAAAAAAATATCTGTTAAATTAGAATCTGAAATCAACAATGGGATCCCTAGTTGGTATACTACACCACCAAAGGATGATATTTATGTTTATGCAGTTGCAACTGCGACAAGCTTACGGGAGCAAATGGTAATCAATAAAGCTACTATAAGAGCTCAAGTACAATTTGGGAATGGAACTCACACTGATATAGAAGTAGTTAACACACACACAAAACTAGAAGAAAATGAGGATGGAAGACCTGTATATAGAGCCTATGTTCTACTTAGAAAGAAACAAATATCAGAATAATAACTATGAAACTGACTAAAATAGTTTTATTCTTTTCTTTTAGTTT
>CAZHKH010000146.1:344-2520 GCA_964532515.1 uncultured bacterium | reverse complement strand
TTCTATTTCATTAAGAAGGAATTCTATATTACCCTTCTCTTCTAAAATTTCTGCAAAATTATAATATTTTTTATTATTGATAAAGCAGGTTGCAATTGGACCTAAAAAAACTAAAAATTGGCTGCCTATAAACGATATATACTTTGTGCTTTCTAAGAAAAAAATTGCGGGAACAGACATTCCTCTATCTACAATTTCTTTTGCTAGATTTGATATTGTTTTTTGGTGTTCAATCATCTTATTAAATTAACACAATTAATCTAATAAAATAACCTCTAAATTAGCTCTAGGTATTATTTCTATTTCACCATCTTTAAATTCTATTTTAGCTACTCTGGACGTTGTCTCCGTATCAATTTTTACTAGTTCTGATGGCAATTCTATTACTTTACCAATTTTTCCAAAATAGGGCTCTCTTATGACTCTAACTTTAGAGTCTACCGAAATAGCCAAGTTCTCCTCATTGAAAGATTGTGGTGAATCAAATTTATCATTGGATCCTATAAATATTTCAGGCCTCATCACTCCAGCTCTTATTTGAGTCGCACCATTTATTGATGCAAATTTATCATTATTTTTATTTAACAATTCATAGGTACGATCTGCCATAGTAATTTTGCCAAATCCTTCAGTGACTATAATCGTAGTAGTCTCCTCCATCCCTGTTATTGCAACTCCTAATGGCTTTTTAAGTATCTTTGTTAAAGTTTCATAATCAATTCCACCACAAACAATTCCTTGAACTCCTAGTTTATCTAATAGAATATAAAAATCATATGTCAAATTAGATTTCATTACAATAATTTTCTCTTTTATGTTTTGTTTAGAATCAATTTCTTCTTTATCAATTATTTTTATATATCCTTTTTTTTCACCACCAATTCCAATAATTCCCTGAATAAGCATTCCAGTAGAATTAACAATGACACCTTCTTTATCAATTACAGAGTTAATAGTTCCAGGGATATATGCATCCACCTCTATTGGAAAAGGTTTTTCTGATATAATGACTTGACCTGTCACATCTGAAATATTTCCAATTGTTCCATCTAATGGAGACTTAACCTCTGATTTAAAAAAACCAAATAATCCTTTGCTTCGAGCAATGATTTGTCCTTTTTCTACACTCTCATCTACAGAAGAAAGCATAGCAGCTGGTACTTGATCGGCATCTATATTTAATTCATTTGCAATATTTAACATCTGAACATTACCTGGAATCTTTGTTGATGCAACTACATTATCAGCATCTACCTTCTCACCTTGCTCTACATGCACTTTTCCTTTTAAAGGTAAAATTCTTTCTTTTGCAATTGATGTTTTTTCTAATATTTTAAGGCCTGGTGTATATGATTTTGACATTATATCTCCAAATCTGGATATTCATTCATAGATACTCTCCAATCATTAACTAACTTTACCCTATCCTCAGTATTTAATTTAAAATTAAATGGACGTCCTCTACCATCGAGTATAATGCCAACTTCTCCTCCATATACTTCCCCTGTATAATTTTTGTTGTTAGTAATATTAAAATCTCCTTTTGTGTTAAGCTCTATTTTACAAGAAGAGAAATTAGCTTTAATGAGTTTAAGCTCGCCATACTTAAGTTCTCCATTAATCTTATTTCCATCTACTTCAATAGAATAATCCATCATTATATCACCATATTTTCCTTTACCTATAGGAGCAATACATGTCCCTAAACGAATAAGGCAATCTTTATTAAATACTTCAATTGCTGCCTTTTCATGTACAGATGAAAGAACGCCAAGTTGAGGCATCATGAAAATTGAGTCAACTGCCAACTGAGTTATTCCTTCTGGAAGGAAAGAATCAATCAACATTTTGCAAGCTTGCTCCCTTCTAGGAGCATGGGATAAAACTCCTCCTGATCCTACTATCATATCTAGATTATCCATATCAACCAAAGTTTCACCAGACATCGTTTGCTCAAAAGTATCAGAAATTGTTCTTTCCTGCTGAACTCCCTTTAGTGAAACTGCAAATTTTTTATGTTGATCAAAAGATAGTCTGAGTGCTTCTCTTGCTATAGCTTGCTCAATAATTTATTCTTCTAAAGTTTGATGGATAGTAGTTGGTATTATCATTTTATAAGCTATTCTAAAGGGTAGATTGTAATTTATAACTAGCCAATCTGCCAAATCTGTTGCCA
>CAZHKH010000146.1:0-334 GCA_964532515.1 uncultured bacterium | reverse complement strand
TTCGTCAAATCTGAACTATCAAGATCGTGACTTAACCATCTAGAAACATTATTAACACCAGCATCAGCAAGAACATTACAAATTGAATAGCTCATGCCATAATTGGCACTTACTGTTCTATTAAATTTACCATCAAAAACAGAAAAGACATCTGTTGTTGCACCTCCAATATCAACACCCACTACAGAAATATTTTCTTTTTGAGCGATCTTCTTTATGATTGCTCCAACAGCTCCCGGTGTTGGCATTATTGGACAATCTGTCCACTCTTTTAATTTATCATAACCTGGAGCCTGAGCCATTACATGATCCATAAATAAATCATGAATTTTAT
>CAZHKH010000145.1:0-2535 GCA_964532515.1 uncultured bacterium | reverse complement strand
AGTAAACAAACGATAATAGCATAATAAATTGTACAATATATCTGTGCATAAATAACCTCTTATTAAAATATAAATTTTTTATAAATATCTGCGTGTGATGCAAGTTAAATAAATTTTTGTAAAAAATGTAATGATTTTACAACCAGTTACATGACTAAAGATTGATAATATTACCTATGATTAGCAATAGATCAAACACATCAAGGTTTCCATCATGATTTGCATCTGCATAGCAGTGAATATCTTCATTGGTAGAATATAAAATTTCATTAACAGCAATAAGAATATCAGAAACATCAACATTGCTATCATAATTTAAATCAGAAAACTTACTCATCTTATAATGCAAGAACCCACCTGTAGAAAGGCCAACGAGCATATCAAATGAGCCGCTATCATTAATATCTAGCACCGAAGGCTTAATGTGATACCCAAAGTATGGAATATCTAAGCAGGTATCCTTTACAAAATTATACTGATCTTGACTCCCCGTATTCCAATAGATACTAACACCATTAGTCGCTGTACCTATGACTAAGTCAAAATCATTATCATAATCTAAATCAATAAATCGAGGAGCAGATCTTGATTGTTCGATATCAAATTCAATATTTAAACTTGATTCAGTAAAATTAAAATTTTGCTGACTTCCTGTATTTTCATAAAAATAAATTTGCCCATCATAGTTTCCTATAAATAAGTCATAGTCAGCGTCATTATCAATATCACAAAATTCAGGAATACTAAAAAAACCTAAATCTATATTAGATAATAGCCCTTGATCAACAAAACTAGGGTCGGTTAAAGTTCCAGTATTTTCATAATAATTTATCTTTCCATTGTAGTCCCCAATAAATAAATCATAATCACCATCGTTATCAATATCAACAAACTCAGGAGATAGACTTAATCCAATTTCAGATCCAAGATATTCAGAATCTTCAAGATTAAAAGTCAAATCACTTAAGTCCTCATTCTTAAAATAATATATTCGACCTTGCGTTGGACTGGTTTCTGTAGTGTAGTCCTGGCCAGCAAAGAAATCAAGTGCTCCATCATTATTAATATCAATAAATGCAGGTACAACATCTGAAAGCAAATCAAGAGAACCTAAAAAATATTCTGTGGTCAATTCATAAATAGGATTAGTGGAGCTACCAACATTTTCATACATTAAAAAATTATCGTTGAGTTGAATCGGGCCATCCCCCCCTAAAACAGTAATAAATAAATCCATATCACTATCTCCATCAATATCTGCAAATGAAGGCATATTTTGGCCTGAAGTAAATATAGGATCATTTTCTGGATACTGATATGTAAAATTTTCTGGGTCCATCACTGGATTTTCTGCCGTACCAATATTCCATATAATATAAAGACTCCTCTGGAAATAATCCCCCCAAGCCAAATCAAGATCCTGATCTCCATCCAAGTCAATAAACCTTATTGCGCTTGCGCCATGCCTGTTTTGTGAAGGTCCCACAATTAATATATTCTGCCAAAATGAACTAACAAACTCAAATTGGGGAATACCATCAACCATACCAATATTATCATAATAGTTAACTGTCCCATTAACATTCCCCGTAAAAAAATCAAGATCTCCATCTAAATCAATATCTGTAAATGTAGGGGTCATTACAGATGCACTGATCACAGGTTGACCATTATCCTGATAGAGTAATGAGGTATACTCAAAATCCTCTCCATTAAACTCAAAGAACATAACATGAGATGGATCCAAAGTAGATTGAGTAGCCAAATCAATATTCCCATCACCATTTAAATCATCTAAATGGAACCAACCTATATCACTTAAATCATTGAGTGGATGATCAGTAAGAATAAAATTGTGAGAATTTATATTTCCATTGTTTTCAAAATATTTAAAATGCAAATCTTCATCAAGTAAAAACAAATCTGTATCGCCATCTGAATCCCAATCATACCAAGCAATCCTTGCGTAGTTTATTCCACCAGAGAAAGGATTGCTTAGAGTAAGGCTATCTACATTTATAGTTGCTGAATTATTCTGTATTTCAAATGTAATACAAAAGCATAGGCTTGATAGCAGCATTATTGATTTTATAAAATTTATCATTGAGAGCCTAGAGTTGCGCTATCTGCATCCATCTGGATAATAGGAAGATAATCAACTGCATCTTGATGAAATTGCTGGAGCATCTGAGGCTTGAATGGCCTAAAGAGCATTCTAGCCTTAACTGAAATGCTCTGGTCTATGTGTTCATCCAAAGCAATTGCGTAAGTTTTTGTATCATAGAACAATGTCCGAAGCGTACGATCCTCATAGGAAAGCGCATTGGTTACTCCATGTATGACGTTTCCCTGATGATCCTCTTGATCATAGAGGATCATGGTATAGAGCATCAAGTCATCATCATTATAATCCAACTCATCAGATGGATCTAGGATCAAACCTTTTTGATAAATTGTATCATTTGTAGAACTTAAAACTAAAAGTTCAAGCCACGCTTCACGGGCAAACGCTGTTCCAGATGGAAGATTGTGTCC
>CAZHKH010000144.1:0-2620 GCA_964532515.1 uncultured bacterium | reverse complement strand
ACACCTGTAAGTTCAATATCAAAATCAGATTTTTCTTCAGCTACACCACCATCTCCACCTGCTGGAGCTGCTGCCACTGCAACTGGAGCTGCTGCTGTAACTCCAAACTTCTCTTCAATATCAGTAATAAGCTCTGATACTTCTAGCATACTTGCTGATTCTAAATAATCTAAAACATCTTCTTTTTTTAGCTTTGCCATTATTTTAACTCCCTATAATCAAACTATTGTTTTTGTTCTTTTAAACTGGTAAGAGTACCAGCTAATTTTGTCATTGATGCACTTAAAGTACCAGCTAATTTTGTCATTGGCTGATTTAATAGTGATGCAAATTTTGCAATTAATTCTTCTCTTGTAGGTAAATCAGCAAGAGTTTTGTATTTATCAGAATCATAAAGATTCCCCTCAACAAAAACTCCTACAACTTTTAAAATATCATCATTTTTTTTATTAAATTCTTTTATAATACGTGCAGGTGCAACTGGATCTTCTACTGATGTAGCTATAGCTATTTGACCTGCTAGAATATCATCAAATTGGCTCTCATATCCAGCATTCTTTGCTGCTATTTTAATTAATGTATTTTTTGTAATGCTATAATCAACATTTGTTTCCCTGCATAATTTCCTAAATTCTGTAGCTTGAATTACATTCATTCCTGTATATGAAGCAAAATATATTCCAGAAGCTTCTTTTAATCTACTTGTTGATTTTTCTACTTGATCTATTTTAATTTGATTTGGCATTTTTTATTTACTATATCCTACGTTATGATAATTTTTCATAATCTAATTTTATTCCAGGTCCCATCGTTGATGACAAAGTAACTTTCTTCATATATATTCCTTTTACCCCAGATGGTTTTGCTTTTTTAATTGCATCAACAAATGCTGATATATTCTGAGCAATTTTATCTTCTTTAAAAGACATTTTGGCAACACCAGCATGTATTATTCCATTTTTTTCAACTTTGAATTCTATTTTTCCAGACTTTACTTCATTGACAGCCTTTTCAATATCATTGGTTACAGTTCCAGTTTTAGGATTTGGCATTAATCCTCTTGGTCCTAAAACTCTACCTAATTTTCCAAGTTCTGGCATCATCTCTGGTGTTGCAATAATCACATCTATATCAGTCCATCCTGATTTAATTTTTTCTAAAAACTCATCAGAGCCTGCAAAATCTGCTCCTGCTTCTTTAGCTTTATCTACTAAGTCACCTTTTGCTAATACTAATATTGATACATTCTTTCCAGTTCCATTTGGCATTGAAACTGTTCCTCTAACAATTTGATCTGCATGACGAGGATCCACACCTAAATTAATGCAAACATCTATTGTTTCATCAAATTTTGCGGGAGATGTTGTCTTTATTATTTTTACAGCTTCTTCTAAAGGGTATGTTAAATCTCTATCTATGGTTTTAAAATTATTATTGTATCTGTTGCTATGTCCCATATTAAATTATCCCCTAACAGTTAAGCCCATACTCCTGGCTGTCCCTGCTATCATGCTAATTGCCGCATCAATGTTAGCTGCATTTAAATCTTCCCACTTAATTTCTGCTATATTTTTTAACTGTTCTCTAGTCACTTGTCCTACTTTCTCTCTGTTAGGCTCGCCAGAACCTTTTTGTAATTTGGCTGCCTCTAATAATAAAAATGAGGCTGGAGGTGTTTTTGTAATAAAAGTAAAGGATCGGTCCGCATATACTGTAATTACAACAGGAATAATCTTTCCCTGCATTTCCTGTGTCTTTGCATTAAAAGCTTTACAAAATTCCATAATATTAACACCATGCTGTCCTAATGCAGGTCCCACTGGAGGAGCTGGATTCGCAGCACCACCTTTTATTTGCAACTTGATATAACCTTCTATTTTTTTAGCCATAATTAATTATACTTTTCAACTTGGAAAAAATCTAGTTCGACTGGTGTAGGTCTTCCAAAGATTGAAACTATCACCTTAACTTTTTGTTTGTCTTGATTTATTTCTTCTATAACACCATTAAAATCAATAAATGGTCCATTTATAATTTTAACCGAATCTCCTTTATAAAAAGAAATTTCTATTGTTTCTTTTCCATCTTTTCTTTCTATCTCACCAAAAATTCTTTTTATCTCCTGATCTCTAAGAGGAACAGGGTTGCCACCCTTGGGTCCAACAAAACTAATTACACCATTAGTGTTCTCTACCATATACTTTGTTTGATTATTTAATTCCATATTAATTAGTATGTACCCTGGGAAAAATAACTTTTCTTTTATTTTTTTTTTATTATTCTTCATTTCAATAACTTTTTCAAATGGAACAAAAATTTCAGATATAAAATCTTCCATATTTTGCTCTTCAGCATCAAAAATAATATTTTCTTTAGCTGTTTTTTCCTTTCCAGAAACAACTCTTAATGAATACCATTTCATTTAACTAATACCTAATAATCTTGATACGAATCCTGTGATACTAAAATCAACAATAAATAAAAATACACATATAATAAATGCAAAAACCCAAACGACCATAGTGGATCCAAGCATTTCATTTTTTGAAAGCCAAGTAACCTTTCTTAATTCAACTTTCACATCTTTCAAATATGTCTTTAAAAATTTAATAATTTTCTT
>CAZHKH010000143.1:0-2671 GCA_964532515.1 uncultured bacterium | reverse complement strand
CTATTGATGCATGGAAGTCAGAAATATTTATTACTTATAATTCAGAGACCACATCAAATCTTCTTTTTGGTAATAATATAAATGAAAATGGTAATATCTATGGTATAACAGAGCTCTTTCCAGGGACAGGTGTCATTAATATAGATGTGGAGTCATGGGATGCGGTGGGGAATGGGATGATTACAAGTATGGCCCTAACATATGAAGAAATATTTTCATCAATAGGAAAAACGATTTATTCTCCAAGCCAATCATTACATGTAAAATTTGATGAGGGGGATATACAGAATGATGCTTCATTGCTAATTAAGGAAAAAGATTTTATAGTGAACCAATATTCAAGATCAGATATGCATAGGGTGTCTCAAGTTTATAATATGAGCTCTATTGATATGTATATTATAGATAAAGTAAACGTAGAAATTAAAATTCCTGAATTATACAATGATTATGAACACTGGAAATTTAGGATATTTAGTGTTCATGATGGATTAATATTAGATGATATTACAACATGGTCCAAAGAAGGTCTTGTATTTGGCGAACTAAGTGAATTAACTGATTTAGCATTATACTATGACCCTGAGGCAGAATTTGAGATTCCGTCTGGTATTGATTTAGTAGGGAATTATCCAAATCCATTTAATCCTAGTACCAATATATTCTATTTTGTTCAAAATGACTATGATGCTGTCAGCATAAAAATTCTAGATTTATTGGGACGAGAAATAAAAGTTTTATATGATGGATTTAACTCAACAGGATATTATGAGATTAATTGGGATGGCACTAATGGGTCTGGAGTAGAAATTGGATCTGGAATTTATTTTATAGATGCCCATATTGGAAATAAGCACTCCTATAAGAAAATAATGAAATTAAAATAATGAAATACTATCTATCTATATTATTATTATTTATTTATTCATGTGATGGTCCCTGGGAAGAATCGGGCCCTCTGGATTATGAAGATTTAATTATAGAAGGCTGGAATAATTTTATTGATAAAGATTATCAGAAAGCTGAAGAATTCTTTTTAGATATATTAGATATTAATTCAAGCTTGCTTTTCTACTATTCTGAAGCATACTTAGGATTGGGATGGACAGCAATCTATAAAGCAAAAGAATTATCAGAAATAAACATTGAAGAAAGAATGGCTATTAGAGAAGTTGCAAAGGAGTGGTTTATGTCTGCCATTGATGAGATGGATAGTTATACAGGAGAAGAGCAAGAAGCACTTTTTAACTTAAAGCCAGATCTTTATGCAGGTCTATCCTATATATATAGTTCTATGGTCTTGTATAATGAATATAGCAATGGTGATGATTTAGATGAATTGATTAATAGCGCAATCAACTTCTCTGATTCACTTCTATTTTATGACTCTGAGTATTCTTTCTTATATGATTCAGAAAATATAAATTCAAATAGTATCCATTTGCTTAGAGCCCAGTTATTCTTAGAGACAGGGAATTATGATCAGGCGCAAAATGAAATATCTCAAATAAATGCGATAAGCTCCCAAGTACACTTTAATCTTGAAATTAATGATGACTCAATATATGATTTGTTTTTACATGCTGGTTTCCAAGGTCAGGATAAACATTTTTTTGAGATGTCATCCATCACCGATAGTACATTTGAAGTAACTCGATCGTTTACGCCCTCATTGCCCTGTCTTGATCTTATATTAGAGGGAATTGACTTGTCTAATAATGAAATTGTAGAGTGCTTAAACTCATTCTCTTCGAATGTGTTAGAGTATAAATATGCAATAAGAGTCCCATCATATGATGGGTATATATATATAATGGAAGAGCTTAATGATCTAGAATGTACTAGCAATGGATTTAGAACTTTATCTATTGAGGACAGTGATTCATTAATACCGATAAATTCTTGCTATGGCTCTTGTTTAGATTGTGACAATTAATATTAAAACAAATTGTTACACATAAAATATTAATTCACATATTAATTATAACTAATTTATCTATGTTAAATGGAGAGAAAAATGATTAGAATTTTATTTTCAACTTTATTTTTTGCTTTAGCTATTTGCGCTGAATCACCAGAAAATGAATTGCCTATTGGATTTACACCCGAAGAATGGGAGAATAGGCATTTAATTAAGGAAATGGGATTTCGAACAGATCCACCTATAGGACCAGTAAGAAATATAGCAGAATATGAGCCAATGCAGGGAGTGCTTATTCGATATCCTTTTGGAATTTCAACTTCACTTATCAGAGAAATGGCTGAGGATGTAATAATCTATTGTTTGGTTTCTTCAAGTCAGCAAAATTCTGCATATAATTCAATGAATAATGCCGATGTCAATATGGATAACGTTGAATTCATTCTAGGTTCTACAGATTCTTACTGGACCCGTGACTATGGCCCATGGTGGGTTGTTGATGGCAATGGAGATGTAGGGATAGTTGATTTTACTTACAATAGGCCCCGTCCAAATGACAATCAGGCTCCATACAAAGTTTCAGAGCATTTAGATGTTCCTTACTATTCAGCTGATTTTATTTCTACTGGAGGTAATTACATGACAGATGGAACTGGAATATCTGCCTCTGCTCAAATTGCTTATACCGAAAACGATGAGTGTAATACCAATGATCAGTGGAGTGTACCACTCGCTCCATGTGAGTATGTT
>CAZHKH010000142.1:0-2675 GCA_964532515.1 uncultured bacterium | reverse complement strand
AAGAAGCTCCTGTAGAGGAAGAAGCAAAAGCAGCAGAAGTTGTAGATGAAGTTCCTGTAGAGGAAGAAGCAAAGGCAGAAGAAAAAATACAATTAGATCCCAAAGAAGCTGCATATGTTTCAGAACAAACTAATTTATTTCAAGCAACTTATTTTGATATGCAAAAAGATCTTCCTAGCTTTAGATCTGGAGATAAAGTTTCAGTTGGCTATAGAGTGATTGAGGGTGAACGTAGTCGTATACAAAGCTTTGATGGTGTTGTTATAAAAATATCTTCAGGTCATGGTATAGATAAGACATTTACAGTGCGTAAAGTCTCTAACGGTATTGGTGTAGAGCGTATATTCCCCTTCCACTCTCCGAATATAGATTCTATTAAAGTTTTAAAACAAGGAAAGGTTCGTAGAGCAAAATTATATTATTTGCGAGATAGAGTGGGAAAGGCAACTCGAATAAAAGAAAGAAATTCTTAATTTTATTAACAAAGCCCTCAAGTCAAATTGGGGGTTTTTTTTAAACAATAATTTTTAAAGTATTATAATGATAATAAAACAGTTACATAGAGATATTTTTATTACTAGTATAGGTCATTTTTTAGTTCATTCTATAACTATGATTTTACCTGCTATTCTAATTTTATTAGAAAAAGAGTTTTCAATTTCTCTTATTTCTTTAGGGAAATTGGTTACTGTTCAAGTTCTTTTCCTTGGGCTTGGTGGTTTTCCTGCTGGAATTTTAACGGATAAATTTGGATCTAGGTTTGTATTGATAATATATTTTTTAGGGATAATTTTTTCATCTATTTGGTTATATTTTTCAAATACTTTTAACATGGTTGCTATTGGACTTGGATTATTAGGTCTTATTACAGGATTATATCACCCCGCTGGATTGAAAGTAGTTAGTCATTCTTCTAATATATCAAGATATATGAGTTATCATGGTATTTTTGGTAGTTTAGGATTAGCTACAGGACCTATATATGGTGTATGGATGTCAAATTGGTTAGGTTGGAGGGTTGCATATCTGATACTTAGTATTCTGGCCTTCATTGGTATTATCATTATTTTTTTAAGTAATAAAGAAAATTCGATTGTAAAAAGTAAAACAAAACTTAATTTTAAATTTAATACTTCTCAGATTATTATTATATCTATTGCATCACTATGGGGATTAGCTCATCATGGATTGTTTAATTTTTTGCCATATTATTTTAATAATTCAGTTCAAACAAATTGGACCCCAATGATTGGTAGTGGAATATTAACAGGTTTTGTATTATTAATAGGAATAGTGGGGCAGTTATTAGGTGGACGTTTAGGTGAATATTTTCTTAGAAAAAATATATATGTTTTTGTAGTTGGTTTAAATATTCCATTTTTAATTATAATGGCATTTTATAATGGATGGATTTTAGTAGGTATAACTGCTATACTAGGTGCTATTAATTTTATGTTTCAACCAATAAATAATAGTTTATTAGCAGATGTGACAAATAGTAATCAAAGAGGGGTAGTCTATGGATTTTCTGCTGGAATTAGTTTTGGGATAGGTTCTTTTTCAGGACTTATTGGAGGATATATAGGTGAATATATTTCTATTAATTATATTTTCCCTATAATTTCATTATTTCTTATTCCCGCAATATTTTTAGCAATAATATTGAAAAAAATACTATAAATACATTGCATTAAATATTTATATTCCGACGAGAAAATCAAAAAATAAATAATAATATATAAGTATGAATTTAAAAGAGAAATGTGCTTTTTTAGAGCGTAGGATTGATAGACTTAATAAGATTAGTATATCATTATCTAAAGAACGTAATACAAATATTGTTTTTGAGCTTATATTAGATGAAGCCAGAAGAATTACTAATGCTGATGGTCAAACTTTATATATGAAAAGTAATGATGGAAAAACTATGAATTTTGAAATTATAAGAACAGATTCTAAAAATATATCAATGGGTGGGACTTCAGACATTCCTATAAATTATTCTCCTGTTAAACTTTTTGATGAAAAAGGAATGAATAATATGAAAAATATTAATACATATGTTGCACATACAGGAAAAACATTAAATATTAGTGACGCATATGAAAATAAAGAGTTTGACTTTTCTGGTACTATCTATATAGATAAAAAAACAAATTATTATTCAAAATCTTTTCTTAGTGTTCCCTTGAAAAATCATGAAGATGATATTATTGGTGTTTTGCAATTGATAAATTGCATTGATAAAAAAACAAGGATAATTCAACCATTTTCTAAGGAGATGCAAAAAATGGTTGAATCTTTAGCATCTGCAGGTGCAGTTGCTTTAACAAATAAACAATTAATAGTGCAATTGAAAAATTTATTTGAATCTTTTATAAAGCTCATTGCTATTGCAATTGATAAAAAATCATCTTATACAAGTGGACATTGTGAAAGAGTGCCTGAAATTGCAATGTTATTAGCAGATGCTGTTCATAAAATGGAATTTGGGAAATATCAAGATTTTTCAATGACAGAAGATGAGCGTTATGAATTATATATAGCAGCATGGCTTCATGATTGTGGTAAAATATCGACTCCTACGCATATAGTAGATAAAGCAACTAAATTAGAAACAATTACAGATAGAATTGAATTAATTAATACTCGTTTTGAAATATTAAAAAGAGATT
>CAZHKH010000141.1:0-2695 GCA_964532515.1 uncultured bacterium | reverse complement strand
CTGGTAGGTTACGTTTTCCCTGTACTTTAATGTCACAATGTTTGACACTGGAAGCGTCACGTAGAATGTAGACTGATCATAATACTTAAATGAGTGTACATTTTTCTCAATGCCCACGCTCATCATGAATGGCTCTCCATTTGGGTTATTTGCTTCTTTGATAAACTCACTGAATCCAGCGCTAAGCAATCCTACAAGCAAAGATACTATTAAGAATATTCTCATGTTCCGCTCCTTTGATTTTATTTAAAGTAATACTTTAAGTAAGTATATTTAAATACTTTTATTTATTGGATATTTTTATTATTTCTTTTGCGATGCTCTCTGAGATTCTTAGCACGCTCATCAGCTTCTGTGGGCTGCTGTTTTTGATCTGCTTAAGACTCTCAAACTCGCTCCAGAGCTTTTTGATTTTCACCTTCCCCATTCCCTTGACTTCATCAAAGATAGAGCTGGTCATCTGCTTGCCTCTCTTGCTTCTGTGAAAGGTGATGGCAAACCGATGGACCTCATCCCTAATCTTTCGAAGCAGAAACAACCCAGGGGATGCCTTGGGAATGCTCTGGGCATCTGATATTCCTGGCTTAAACACCTCCTCAAGCTTCTTGGCAAGTCCGATCACTGGAATATATCCCAGCCCCAAACTGTCAAGCGCACTCTTGGCCGCCGATAGCTGCCCCTTTCCTCCATCAATGAGAATCAAATCAGGAAGCGAGCTTCCCTCATCAAGGGCCCTTTTATATTTTCGATTCACTACCTCGCGCATTGTTGCAAAATCATCAATGCCCTTGACGGTTTTAATATTAAACTTTCGGTACTCACCCTTCCGGGGCTTCCCATCAATAAAGCACACCATGCCCGCCACCGCGTGCTTTCCTTGGATATTTGAGTTATCAAATGCCTCTATTCGCCTTGGTGGTGCCTGCATATCAAGGTCGCTCTGAAGGCTCTCTACGGTCTTGGAGACGACCTCTTTTCTCTTAATTTTCTTGGCAACAATCTCTTTTAGGTGTAAATCAGCGTTTTTACGGCACATCTCAACTAGTTCACGCTTTTCTCCTCTCTGAGGATTTAGTATCTTTAATGCCGCCTTCTTGCTCTCAGAGAGCCATGATTCCAGTGCTTCTTTATCTTCAACATCTACATCTAAGAGTATTTCTTTGGGGTAGTCCATGCTGGAGCTATAGTGCTGCAGTATAAAACTCTGCATGTTTCCCTCATGGTCGCTCTCATCAGCAATATTAATAACAAATCGATTTCTGCCCACCAGGTGTCCATTTCGAATTCTAATCAGGATACACACCGCGGATCTTCCTTCTGAGGAAATGCAAATTAAATCTCTATCCATAAAATCGTGGGACAGTTTCTTCTGTCTTGAAGTGAATTTATCTATCGCGGATAGCTGATCTCTAAACCTTGCCGCATCCTCGTATCTGGTTTCCTCACTGGCCTGTTTCATTCTTTCTTCAATTCCAAATCTCACATCCCCGCTTCTTCCCCTTAAAAAAAGCTTAATCTTAGCTATCATCTGGGCATAGTTTTTCTCAGATACCAGGCCCTCGCACGGCCCCTCGCACCTTTTTATATGGTAATCCAGGCACACACTATGCTTGTTACCTTTAATGCTCTGCTCATTAATATCAAAGCTACACGTTCGAAGAGGGAATATTTTATGAATTGAACTGAGAACCTCCCGCAGGTAGTAGGTATCTGTGTATGGTCCGAAGTAGGTGTGTCTATCCTTCTTTAGATTCTTCATTCTCATAATTTCAATTCGGGGATAGCTCTCATTGGTGATTTTGATATACGGGAATGTTTTATCATCTTTTAGAAATACATTATAGCGAGGCTTGTGCTCCTTGATTAGGTTCGCTTCTGTCAAAAGCGCCTCGGTCTCAGAGCGAACCACCAGCCAGTCAATGTCTGTGATGTGACGAACCATCACCTGTGTCTTGGCATCTTTTTTATCGGTTCCACTAAAATACGAGCGAACTCTATTTCGAAGGGACTTTGCCTTTCCGATATAGATAATCTGTTCTTTTTTATTTTTAAAGAAGTATATACCCGGAGAGGTCGGGACTGAGGGTATTTTATCTTTTATCGATCCATCCACAGTGTTAAGGCTATGGCTTCTGACAGAGCTCTACCAGAACCCCCGAAGTTGAGCTTGGATGAAGAAACGCAATCATCATTCCTTCTGCTCCAACCCTTGGGGTCTTATCAATCAATTCAATGCCCGCATCAGAGAGCTCAGAGAGCGCCAATTTCAAATTATCCACTAAAAACGCAACATGGTGAACACCTTGGCCTCTTTTCTCTAGAAATTTGCTGATAGGAGAATCATCGGATGTTGCCTCTAGCAGTTCAATCTTTCCTGCGCCTGTATCAAAAATATCTGTTATGACCTTCTGGTCAGCAATCTCCTCAGTTGAGGTGTTCTCTATTCCAAGAAGCTTTCCAAATATATTTGCTGGTTTCTTCATATCATCTACCGCGATTGCCACGTGCTCTATCCCGAGTATCTTGAAATTCATTAGCAGACCTCCCCAATAAGATCGTATTCCATCGCATCTGTAATTTTCACATCACAAAAAGTGCCGGGCTCAATCTTCTGTTTAATCTTTACATAGTTATCAATTTCTGGTGAATCTCGATAGGTCCGACCTAAAGATGTCCCCTGTTCATTACACATATC
>CAZHKH010000140.1:0-2761 GCA_964532515.1 uncultured bacterium | reverse complement strand
GCGGTGGTATTATGTTCCAGGCCAATCAATCTTATAAAATATTTGGAGAGCTGGTAGGTTTATCTCCCCTATCCTATGGAATTCTTTTAGCTGTTTTGGTTGGTTTTGTTATCGTAGGTGGAATTAAACGAATTGGAAGAACAACAGAGAAAATAGTTCCATTGATGGTTACTATCTATGTCATTGCATCATTGTATATCATACTATCAAATTTTTCTGAGCTTCCAAGTGTCATTTCAATGATATTTTCTGATGCTTTCTCTCAAGATGCTTTATTTGGAGGTTTTATTGGAGTTCTTGTAACAGGTATTAGACGAGCAGTTTTTAGCAATGAAGGAGGGGTTGGCTCGGCATCTATTGCTCATTCAGCTGCAAAAACGAATGAACCTGTTCGAGAAGGGATCGTTGCGATGGTTGGACCTTTTATAGATACAATCGTTGTTTGTTTTATGACTGCATCTGTTATACTCATTACAAGGAACCAAAACCCTTTATGGGACCCAGGAACTAAGCCTCAAGGGGCAGAGCTTACATCTGCAGCATTTGAAAGTGTTATTTCATGGTTTCCTTATATATTAGCGATTGTTGTATTTCTATTTTCATTTAGCACTATAATTTCATGGTATTATTATGGGAATAAAGGCTGGAAATATCTTTTTGGGGATAAATCAATCAATACGTATAAGGGGCTTTATCTAGGATGTGTTGTATTGGGAGCTATTGCAACTCTTGGCAATGTTATTGATTTTTCTGATATGATGATACTGTCATGTGCATTTCCCAATATAATTGGCGCTATGTTCTTATTGCCTAAGATAAAAGAGAAGTTTATTGATTACTGGGATCGGTATCAAGCAGGAACATTTAAAACTTATAAGTAATTGAAAGACCCTAGTCTTTTTCTAAAGTTTGCGCTAGAAACAGCTAAAAAAGCTGGAGAGCTTCAAATGTCTTTTTTTGGAGAGATTTCTTCTTTTAAAACAAAATCTACTAATATTGATTTAGTTACACAAGCTGATACTGAATCTGAAAAGTTTATCATAAAAAAAATACAAGAAGAATTTCCTGGGCATTCTATTTTATCTGAAGAGAGAGGCGAATTGCTCTCTGATAGTGAGTACTTATGGGTGATTGACCCTCTTGATGGAACAACTAACTTCACACACAACCTGCCTATCTTTTCAGTTTCTATTGGGCTGGTAAGAAAAAATAAGGAAGTGGCCTGTGGCGTTGTTTACAATCCCGCTGCAGATAAGTGCTTTTATGCAGAAAAAAACAAGGGAGCCTATTTAAATAAAAAACCTATCAAAGTAAGTTCAAGTAAAACTTTAAGTGAGTCGCTATTAGTTACAGGTTTTCCATACAATCACGACAATCTTTATGATCAGAGCTTTTCTATATTTAAAAGATTTTATGACAACACTCAGGGGGTTAGGCGCTTAGGGGCTGCTTCTTTAGATTTATGTTTTGTTGCCATGGGAAGATTTGAAGGTTTTTATGAATTCAATTTAAAACCTTGGGATATATGCGCAGGAGCTCTTATCGCTCAAGAAGCAGGCGCTACTTGCTCTGACTGGGATAACTCTCCTCTTCCTCAATCAGGAAGACGGATTTTATGTACAAATGGAAACGTTCATAATAAAATGGTAGAAATTTTATCAAGCTCTGAATACAGCCTGTTTTACGACTTGAAATAATTACCTATTATAGAGGCGTAAACTTTAATTCCGGTAAATAAGCACTCTTTGTCAACATCAAAATCTGAAGTGTGTATATCTTTACAGTTCCCATCGTAAGAGCCAATTCTAAAATAAGTCCCTGGCACTTTTTCTAAATAATATGCAAAATCTTCGCCTCCCATGCTTGAGACGTCAAGCAGCTCAACATTCTCTTCCCCAATAGCCTCTTTAGCTGACTGGAGTATAAGATCTGTTGTTTTATCATCATTAATCACCCCAGGGCATGCATAATTAGAGCTTCATTTAATTTTAGCATTACTTAGATTCATAACATTCTTAACGCTGTCATCGATTTTTTCATACAAAAGATCTCTTATATTAGGGTTTAAATATCTTAGCGTTCCAGATAGTTTCACTTTGCTAGGTAAAACATTATGGGTTGTGCCGCCTTCAATTTTTCCAAAAGCAAGGACTACAGGCTCTTGCTTATCTATTCCATGATTTAAAGATTGTTCTAAAAAATGAACAAGCTGAGATTGAGCCCAGATTAAATCGACAGATTCATTCGGCCTTGATGTGTGCCCTCCGGCACCTTCCAAGACTATATCTATCAACTCAACAGTAGCTGCAATGGGGCCGTATTTAATAGCAACTTTCCCAGCTTCTAATTTAGGGAGGACATGAGAACCTATTATATTATCAACCAAGTCCATCGATTTTCCTTTTATCATAGAGATAGCTCCTCCTGGAGCTTGCTCTTCTGCTGGCTGAAAAACAAAACGAACCGTACCATTTAAAGGTGTGTTGTTTTCTTTTAAAAAGACCGCTAGTGAGGTTAAAATAGCCATATGAACATCATGACCGCAAGCATGCATAACCCCTTCATTCTTAGACCTGTATTTCTTATCATAATTTTCTTCAAGGACTTCAAGAGCATCCATATCTGTTCTTAAAGCTAAGATAGGTCCTTTTGAACCGTAATCACAATAAAAGCCAGTCTCCATATCTTTGTTTTGAATAATAGAGTAGCCCTTTTCTTTTAAAATTGATTTTAAGTGCTCAGAAGTTTTATGTTCTTGAAA
>CAZHKH010000139.1:0-2801 GCA_964532515.1 uncultured bacterium | reverse complement strand
AAATATTTTTTTAAAACTTATTTTTTCCATTATATATAAACGTGTCACAAAATAAAATAAGATTAGGCATCATTGGATTAGGTGTTCAGGGGAAAAAATACTTTTCCTCAATTCAAGAAAAACTAAAAGATAAAGTTCTCATTACCGCAGTATGTGATAAACATTTTTCGAGTATGGATTTTGCTAATGATGATATAATAAAGTATCAAAACAGTGAAGCGCTAATTGAATCTGACTTAATTGATGCTGTACTAATATCTACACCACACTATGACCACACCCCAATTGGTTGTGCCGCACTCAATAAGGGTCTCCATGTTTTACTTGAAAAGCCAATATCTGTGCATAAAAACGACTGTTTAACCCTAATTGAATGCTATAGAAACAGACCCTCTGCTGAGCAGATATTTGCTGTAATGTTCAACCAGAGAACAGATCCAAGATATAAAAAAATAAAGGAAATGATAGATAATTATGAGTTGGGTGAATTAAGAAGAATGAACTGGATCATTACCGATTGGTTTAGAACAGACGCATATTACAACAGTGGTAATTGGCGTGCCACATGGGATGGGGAGGGTGGTGGAGTACTCATGAATCAATCTCCACATCAGATTGATATTTTATGGTGGTTATTTGGAATACCTAATCTGGTTTGGGGGCAATGTCGATTTGGACAATGGCACGATATTGAAGTTGAAGATGATGTTACAGCATTATTGAATTATGAAAATGGTGCTACATGTACTTTTATAACATCAACAGGAGAATTTCCCGGAACAAACCGATTAGAGATTGTTGGTGAAAAAGGTAAAATAGTTGCTGAAGATAATTACTTATTTTTTCATGAAAATGAAATTGAAATGAGTGTTTATAAAAAAACATCTAAAGAAAAATTTGGAAAGCCATCATTTAAAATATCAAAAACAGAATTTCAAACTAAAGGAGGACAGCATGATGAGATCATTGAAAATTTTTGTGATGCTATAATGAACAATGTACCTCTGATTGCTGGAGGTATAGAAGGCATATACAGTGTTGAAATTTCTAATGCTATCTTATTGTCTACATTTCTAAACCAAGCTGTTTCATTTCCTATCGATGGAGATCAGTTCAAATCACAGCTTGATAAAAAAATTTCAGAGAATCGCAAATAAATAACAATAAAATTATATTTCATCTTAAATTATTGAGTTATTATGAAGTTTGGATGCATAGGACTAGATCATAGACACATATATGGAATGACAGCCGGAATGATTGATGCTGGAGCAGAATGTGTGGGTTATTATACAGATGACTCCTCGGAACCAATTAAAGGGTTTCAAAAACGTTTCCCAAAAGTACCTCGGGTTACAACACCAAAAGTTCTATTAGATGATCATGATATTCGACTTGTTTTGTGCGCTGCTATTCCTAACCAAAGGGCAGATTTTGCAATTGAGGCAATGTTAAAAGGAAAAGATGTAATGGTTGATAAACCTGGCGTGATTTCTTTTGAACAATTAAAACGAATTAAAGAAGTACAAAAACAAACTGGTGCTTTATATAGCATTGATTTTTCTGAACATTTTGAAGTTCCTTCTGCTTTAAAAGCTAAAGAGTTGATTGATGAAGGGCTTATAGGAGATGTGATACATACTATAGGTCTTGGTCCTCATCGTCATAATCGACATTTAAGACGTCCTTGGTTTTATCAAAAGAAACACTATGGTGGTATAATCATAGATATTGCTTCACATCAAATTGATCAATTTCTTTGGTTAACAAATTCAGAAGAAGCAGAAATAGCCTCAAGTTCTGTTGGTAATTATACTAATAAAGATAAACCTGAATTTGAAGATTTTGGTGAGGTACTTTTAAAAAGCAAAAAAGCAAATGGGTACATTAGAGTAGATTGGTATACACCAGATGCTCTTCCAACTTGGGGAGATGGACGTTTATTTATCCAAGGCACCAAAGGATATATCGAAATAAGAAAATATGTAGACATTAAGGGTAAGGAAGGCAAAGATCACCTATTTTTGGTTACTGATGATATTTATCATAAAGTTAATTGTGAAGATATTGAAATAAAATATTTCAAAAACTTCTACAATGATATCTTAAATCGAACTCAATCCACTATGACACATAAGCACTGCTTTAAAGTTTGTGAATTAGCTTTGCAGGCCCAAGTACAATCTAAAAAACTAAAATAACATATACTATATTTTGTGTTTGTTTAAGATTAAATCAATTTTAAATATTTTTTTTCATTTGGGTTAAAATCACAAGTATTTAAAAAAAAGTCATTGCCTTAGACTTAAAAAACCCAAGAGGAATAACAATTTTAAAAGATAATTACTTCTTTTGTGTGAAGGCTGGATCAAGAATCGGAAATGATGTAAAAATTATTCTTAATGGTTAAATAAACTTATTCAAAGACAAAAATCTGGACAGCGACTTTGGAGATTTCTGAAAAAAAGATGTAATATTAAACAATATTTATAGAATATAAATTCATACGTATCAGGGGCAGTTCAAGATAAAAATTATCCAACTAAAAGCATATAGATAAAAAATAATCCAAAAAATCACATTACCATAAGACCTCACTGGTAAGAGTGTTATGAAATAAAATGCCACCTGAAGAACTTAGTGGGCATGGTTGAGGTGTTTCTAGGAAGCTGGAAGAAAATAAATTTAAAAATCAGAATACGGGCAAACTTGAGCAAACAGCAGATCATAGGGATGGTGCATTTGCTTTTTTTGTTGTATTAGCAGCAAATCAAAGTTTTTGTTAGAATTTACCTATAAAT
>CAZHKH010000138.1:0-2918 GCA_964532515.1 uncultured bacterium | reverse complement strand
ATTCACATTATACATTGCCATTTTATATATTTTTATTCTTTACTATGATGCATTTATTTCCCTTTCCAGACATGGGGAGCTAGGGATTGGGGTTGGCTCTATTATACTTCTTATCAATCCAACCTTATTAGCATTTTATACCTTTGGATGCCATGCCTTCAGACATTTAATAGGCGGCGGAGATGATTGTTTTTCATGTCCTGCAGGGAATGAAAATATAAAATATAAGACATGGAAAAAAGTTTCGATACTTAATTCAAAGCACATGCTGTGGGCGTGGGTAAGTATGATTTGGGTTGCATTCACAGATTTATATGTTATGCTAGTATGTAAAGGGATAATAACAGATTACAATACATGGGGATAAATAAAATACATGTTTGATATTAATGAACTACAAACAATTGAACACGACGTACTAGTCGTTGGTGCGGGAGGCGCAGGCATCAGAGCTGCCATTGAATGCGCAGAGCGTGGCATGAACACAGGCATGATATCTAAATCATTACTAGGTAAAGCCCACACCGTAATGGCAGAGGGTGGTATGGCAGCGGCACTAGGGAATGTAGACTCCAGGGATAATTGGAAAGTTCATTTTAGAGATACCATGAGAGGTGGAAAATTTTTAAATCAGTGGAGAATGGCGGAGCTACATGCACAGCAAGCCCCAGAGAGAGTACGAGAACTCGAAGATATGGGCGCTGTATTTGATAGGACTAAAGATGGATTAATTAATCAGCGAAATTTTGGCGGACATCGATATCCTAGATTAGCGCACGTTGGAGATAGAACGGGCCTTGAGATGATACGCACACTGCAAGATTTTTGTGTTCATCAAGGCATCGCTACACACATGGAGTGCATTGCGCTTGACGTGTTGACTAAAGATGGAGCAGTAAATGGGTTAGTTGCATACTGGAGAGAGACTGGCCGCTTTGTTTTATTTAAAACAAAATCAATTATTTTTGCGACTGGTGGAGCAGGACGAGCATGGTCAGTGACATCAAATTCTTGGGAATACACAGGAGATGGCGCAGCGATGGCATACCGCGCTGGCGCAGAGCTAATGGACCTTGAGTTTACTCAATTTCATCCAACAGGGATGGTGTGGCCACCATCTGTCAAAGGAATACTAGTTACAGAGGGTGTTCGAGGAGAGGGTGGTATTTTATTAAATAATAAGAATGAAAGATTTATGTTCAACTATATTCCCCCTAAATTTGCCGCTGAAACTGCTGATACTATTGAGGAATCTGAAAGATGGTTTGATGGTGATAATGAGGCAAGAAGACCGCCCGAACTTCTTACTCGAGATGTCGTTGCCCGAGCAATTATGAATGAAGTTAAAGAAGGACGAGGATCAGAGCATGGAGGAGTGTATCTTGACATTGCTTCACGACGTCCCGCGGATTACATTAAAAAGAAACTACCGTCAATGTATCATCAATTTAAAGAATTAGCGGAAGTTGATATCACAGCAGATGCGATGGAGGTGGGACCTACTCTACACTATTTCATGGGCGGTATTCGTGTTAACCATGACACACAAGAAACCAATGTGCCAGGCCTATTTGCATGCGGTGAATGTGCAGCTGGACTTCATGGAGCGAATCGCTTAGGTGGAAACTCGCTGTCTGATTTATTAGTATTTGGAAAATTATCTGGAGAGCATGCATCAGACTATGCAAATAAACATGATTTCACAGATATTAATGTTCAGGATGTTGAATCTATTATTCGTAAAAATACAGACATTTTAAATAGAGAAGATGGTCCTAATCCCTATGCTCTAAATCAAAAAATTCAATCAGTTATGAATAATCATGTCGGAATTGTTAGAGAAGAAAATGAGCTTAAAGAAGGCATTGAAAAGTTAGAAGCTTTAAAAGAAGAATTAAAAATTGTGAAGGCGCATGCAGCATCTCAATATAATCCAGGATGGAATTTAGCCATTGATATTAATAATATGATTGTTGCCTGCGAGGCAGTGGCAAAATCAGCTCTTGAGAGACGAGAAAGCCGGGGCGGGCACACACGTCTTGATTTTCCAGAAGAAAATAAGGACTGCCTAGATTTTAATTTAGTTATTAAAAAATCTGAAGATGGATCAATGAATGTAAGAAAAGAACCCAGAAAGGATCCATCGGAAGAATTAAATACGATTGCACATTCGACATTGGAGGATCTTGAAAATGCCTAAACGAACTTTTAAAGTATGGCGAGGCGAGGGTGATAATGGCGAATATAAAGAGTATGCCGTAGATGTTGACAAAGGCATGGTAGTGCTTGACGCGATTCATAATATACAGGCAGAGCATGCCGGTGACTTAGCAGCTAGATGGAACTGCAAAGCTGGAAAATGTGGGTCCTGTAGCGTTGAGATTAATGGAAAACCAAGGTTAGGTTGCATGACTAGACTAAATGAGTTTGATGAAAATCAAACAATTACCGTAGGTCCCATCAGATCCTTCCCTACAATAAGAGATTTAGTAACTGATGTTTCATGGAACTATGAGCAAAATAAACGTATAAAACCATTTAGTCCAAGGCCACGTGAAGCAGATGGAAATCACTATATGATGCAACGTGATGTTGATCGTATTCAAGAATTTAGAAAATGCATAGAATGTTATTTATGTCAAAATGTATGTCATGTAATTAGAGATCATGATCAAAAAGATAAATTTGTAGGTCCTAGATTTATGCTGCGCTTAGCATCACTTGAAATGCATCCACTTGACCAGGAAGATAGAATTGAAGATATAAAAAATGAATATGGATCTGGTATGTGTAATATTACACGATGTTGTACCGATGTATGCCCAGAGCACATTCAAATCACAGATAATAGTATTATTCCACTCAAAGAGAGAGTCGTTGATAGGTATTATGATCCAGTCAAACGTTTATTTACTAAG
>CAZHKH010000137.1:0-3026 GCA_964532515.1 uncultured bacterium | reverse complement strand
GAGCGCGAGTTTTTGGCCGAGAGCCCTGTGTTGATCCCTGAAGACCTTGTTGAAGGCCAAGATGCTTACTATGCCACTCTCGTGCGGCCCAGCACGGGGGTTGAGAGCGTCCTTGTTCGGGTGATGGAGGGTAGAGCCAAGAAGATCGAGGGCAACCCTGATCATCCGTTGAGTAGAGGGAAGCACACGGCCCAGGCTGAAGCCTCTCTTCAGGAGCTATACCACCCTGATCGAATAGCTACGCCCCTGCGCCGAGTCACTGGGGCGGAACGGGGCTCTGGCCAGTACGAGGAAATTTCTTGGGAAGCTGCATTAGATGAACTCGAGATGAAGCTTAAAGAGTACTCCGGCAACCCTAAAAACGTTGCAATGATCACAGAACCACTGAGAGGTGTTTTAGGCACGGTGGTTGGACGCTTCGCGTCAAACTATGGTGCCACCCAACTAACATTCGAGACGGTAGACCAAACAGTGGTTCGATCTGTGTTCAAACAGATGTTTAACCAGGATCGGCTTCCAGTATTCGATGTAAAAAATGCTCACTATGTCCTTTCCTTTGGAGCGGATTTCCTAAGTACCTGGCATGCACCACTCCACTACAACTGGCAATACGGTGAATTTCGCGGGACGGATTTGGGCGAACGCGGCACGCTAGTTCAAATTGAACCCCGTTTTTCTATGACAGCGGCAAACGCTGATACATGGGTTTATATCAATCCCGGCACCGAGGGTATTCTTGCACTAGCAATAGCCGATGAAATTGTAAAAAAGGGAATAGGCAACGCTACCGCTATGGCCTCCCTTGGCACAGTTATCTCAGCTCATGCTCTGCCGCTAGCGACATCGGCAGAGGTAACAAACATCCCTGAGAGCACGATTGTTGAGATGGCCCATGAATTTGCTAAACACCAACCTGGGGTCGCTATCGGCGGAGGCTTGGCAGCGGCTCAGACTAATGGCTCCTTTAATATGACAGCCGTCTACCTACTCAATGCTCTGGTGGGTAACATAGGCAAAAAAGGGGGAATCCTTTTCAACCCAGCAGCACCCCTTAAGGACGTGACGAGCAACGCGGCAGCAACCCCGTTTATAGAATTCGAACGATTCGCTGATCGCATGCGCAAAAACGATGTGAAGGCCATGTTGGTTCATGGCGCCGACCCTGCCCATGGCCTCCCTGGAGCGGTTCAATTCCGACAGTCAGTAAAGGAAAATGTAGAGTTCGTTGCTAGTTTTTCCAATTTTATGGATGAAACGACAGCCCTGGCAGACTTGATTCTTCCTGATCTGGTTCCCATGGAATCTTGGGGCGACGACGTCTCAGATCCAGGCCCGGGCTACGAGGCAATTGCTCTTCAGCAACCTGTTGTGATGCCCTTTGTGAACGTCCGTAGTTTTGGGGATGTTCTGCTGGCTGCTGCGGAAGGTCTGGGTGGCGGTATGACAAGGGGGCTCCCTTGGGCCACTATGAAAGATGCAATCCGTGCCAATTCGGAGGAGTTGTACAAACTGAATAGAGGTTCTATCCAACAATATCCCTCTTTCGAAGATTTCTGGGTGGGGGTGCTCCAGCGTGGGGGTTGGTGGGATACCAAGGCAACGTCCAAGGACTCCACCGTGGCGAAAATTAACAAAGTATCGGGAGATCCGGTCCCGACTTTCAGCGGCGATAAAGGACAGTATCCCTTCCACCTCTTGCCGTTCCTCTCTCACTCAATGGGCGATGGTAGAGATGCACACCTGCCGTGGCTTCAGGCGACACCAGATCCGATTACGACTGCGGTATGGAGCACATGGGTTGAGCTAAATCCGCACAGTGCTAAAGACCTAGATGTTAAAGAAGGTGACATTGTAGAAGTGATATCACCGAAGGGCACTGTGGAAGCACAAGTTTACGTGAATCCTGCAACGCATCCCAATGTGGTCAGCATCCCAATTGGACAAGGGCATACATCCTTGGGCCGCTTTGCTGAAGGCATCGGGAGTAATGTCATGAACATTGTAGACGCCCTGTCTGATGCACACACAGGTGCTTTAGCTTGGGGTGCAACGCGTGTTAAGTTGAGACTGACCGGAAAGCACAAACGCGTTCCGAAATTTGAGGGTATGGTTGTTCCACGTTTACTCGATCCTGACATCGGAGGTTCAGGACCCCTGCCCCCCGGTGGACGGTTGTACAAAATATCGAATGGCAAGGACCACAAGGACCACCACTAGTAAAAAACGTTACAAATTCGCGTCCAAACAGACCGGATAAGCCGGTTTTGATGGACTCGGGAGGATCAGTTTGGTTGCAGAACGAAAATGGGGCATGGCGGTAGACGCTGATAAATGCACAGGCTGTCAGGCCTGCGTAGTGGCGTGCCAGTCCGAGAACAACATCCCCATCAATGAATCCGACCATTTTATCCAACGTCGTGCGATTCAATGGATTCGGATTGAGCGGTATTGGGAGGGTGAATTTCCTGAAGTGAAGGCGAGATTCGTTCCGATGCTCTGCCAGCATTGTGAAAATGCACCATGCGAGCCAGTTTGCCCAGTGTTTGCCACGTACCATAACAACGAGGGCCTTAATGTACAGGTGTACAACCGTTGTATCGGCACCCGGTTCTGCGCCAACAACGATCCATGGAACGTACGGTTTTTCAACTTTTGGGAACCGGTATGGCCAGAGACGATGCGGAACCAATTGAACTCCGATGTAACTGTTCGCAGTCGCGGTATCATGGAGAAATGCAGTTTTTGTGTTCAACGGATTCGTCGAACATTGAGAGAGGTCGAGCGCGAAGGACGTGAGGTCGTTGACGGCGATGTAACTCCAGCTTGTGTACAGTCTTGCCCCACGAACGCATTGGTATTCGGTGACTTAAATGATCCAAATAGCAAAGTTGATAAATTACGCAAGGGTGGTCGACAGTATAGGATCCTGGACCATCTTGGCACGGAACCCAGCGTCTACTACCTGAAGAAAGTGGATCCCCACGCAGTGACGGAAGAGGCACATGCATAACGGCGGCCCCCACGGA
>CAZHKH010000136.1:0-3142 GCA_964532515.1 uncultured bacterium | reverse complement strand
ACTAGCTCCTGAGGGTGTGACGCACCTCTTAGAAAACTAAAATTACTAGTGACCTGCAGCTCAGTATATTGATGCTTAGAGGCTAACATTTCTATGTTTCACCCCCCTGAACGGACTTATGCAAAAATACCATGAAGAAACCAGGTCGGAGAAGTTTTTGAAAGACAATTTTTTTCACAATAAAGCCAGAATCGTTTACCTCTCTCATTCTCAACATGATAGTAATCACGAGTCGCTATACTGCGTTTCTTATACCGCCACCACTCTGGGGAAATACGTTCTGGACCTTCAGCACGAATAACCTGGTGTTCTTTTCTACGCCAATAAAACAACGTCGGCGGCTTATTAGGTCCCAAAGTAATAGTTTTAATTCTTTCTGGATGCGAAAACAGCCTAATTGGACGTTGTAAACTATGCTTACCAATCTCATCTTCTTTTATATTCAGTGGCACTTTTAGGGCAGAACACAAGTACACTGCTCTTTCTGGAAGATGACTTTCTCTAGACACGAAACGACTGACATTATGTTCGCCTATTCTATTACTCAAACTGTCAATCAAACGGTTAACTGACTCTGCTAATTCTGTACTATCAACGACAGAAGGCTGGTAAAAATTCTCAAACCGTCCTTCCATGCTGCGTTGCATTGCCCTCAAAGGTTCAGCCTGAGATGCTACCAAGACCGCCGCTTCAATGCCGAATTCAGCAACAAATCCCCTAAGATTCTCACGTAACAGTTTCATCAGATGGTCAGGGTTGCGCTCTGGAGTATTGGTTCTAACGTAAAACCTACAAGTCTTTCCATTGACTGTGTAAAGAATTAAATCCACATCCCTCACCCCACACTGATCAATAGCAAGCTTCGAACATAATTGATCAATCAGTCTACGAGATGCAGCAGCAATATCATTCTCGTGACACAAGGGCTCAGAAAAACTAATTTGTTCACGTAAACATGGCACTGTTTTCCGCCAAGAAATAAAATCTTTGGAATGACCCAAAGCTTGGTCAATTCGCTCCCCTACGACAGAACCGAAACGAACAGCTAAAGGCCCTCTAGGACACCCCAAAAAATCACTGATTTTGCTAAGTCCCAAATAGTCTAATCCATGAATGATATCGGTTGGCAATCTTAATGCTGCAGACGGTAGATCCATCATTGCAAAATGTGTGGCTCCAGGAGCAATCAACCTTTTCTTTCCTTGAAGAAAACGTGCCGCTGCCCAGGCGGCGCCAGGACTATCAGCAAGTCCCACACGAGCTTCAAATCCAACCCTCTGCATACGACTTTCTATACTATTAACAAGTCTATCTTCTCCACCAAAAAGGTGTGCACACCCCGATATATCAAGCCACAAAGAATCAATACCATCGACGGCAACTCGTGGTGTGTAAAAGCCGCACCAATCAGCAAGCAAAGATAATTCTTTAGCATCAGCAACTGGATCAGATTCAAAAACCTTAAGATCAGGTATCAGTGCGTAGGCATCGGCAAGTAAAAAGCCGGGGTAAACTCCCCCTGACCGCGCTGAAAGATTGCTCGATTCTATTTTTAAAACCTTATGTGCCGAATCTACAGTTGCTAGAGGTTTATAACGCCATTTAGCCTTCTGTCGACACAATCGATCAGTCACAAAAGTCGGTAACCAGATGGAAATCACCCGCCTCATAATCCCACTCCAATATCCACTCTCCTCCTGGAAGACCACCTCGACAACGTAGAAGTTCTACGCACCAACGCTCTCTAAGAGGTAATAGCTGTTTTGTAGATGCTGACACTGGCGCTGTAGTTAGCCGCCAGCGGGTAGTGGAAGCCGCTGAATATGAATCCCCTTCGGCCATTGAATGCCTCAACAAAAAAGCACTCGTACCACTTGCCTTGGCAGCAAGCTGAAGACGTCGACTCGACTTTAAATCAATGCGACGCACCTCACCAAGCACTGCAACAAGACAATTACAACGCAATCCTTCCTCCATCGCCCACAAAACATCTTTTTCCCTAGTCGCCCTCAAAACGATCAGTCTCTGGGGATCTAAGCCTCCAGCCACTAACCCTGGGGCGTACAAACCTCCAAACTCGTGAATACTTGAAAGAGAGAGACACCAAAGAACAAATCCATCACGGCAAGCCGCTAACTTTCCTAGCAGAGCAGTACAAAATCCAGTGCCTGCATCAAAACCCTTATCAATAAACTCGTGTAAGCAGCCGAATGATAATCCACCACCAGGGAGATGATCATCAATTTTCTTGATCCCTATTGGCATTACCATTCCAGAATCAAAAGATCTTGCACACTTGATTGATGCCATTCGACACCTTAATTCAGCAAGAGATAAAACATTTATGCGAACAGGCGCTATCACAGTTCCGTCCTGGTTTTTGTTCATGTTTTGTTCTAAATTTATGGTAGCCTTAAGTCAAGCCCTTTCCATGTCTTGACCTCAGTTTCTCCTAGTGCTCCACTCACCTCGCTAACCTAATAAACGTGAGAATTTAAATGAGTAGCGTAATGTTAGTCACTGGCGCCGGTCGCGGCATTGGAGCTGCAACTGCACTAGAAGCAGCCCACCAAGGCTACGCAGTATGTGTAAATTATAACCGCAGCCAAAAGAAGGCTGCACACGTTGTTGAGAGAATCATTGATTCTGGGGGCAAAGCTACTCTTGTTCAGGGCAGCACCGGCAATGAAAAAGATGTAATTCGTATTTTTGAAACTATGGACAGAGAACTTGGTACAATCTCAGCACTCGTTAATAATGGTGGTAGTATTGGCATTCCTGGTCGCGTTGATGAAGCGACCGATGAAATGCTAACAGATCTATTTTCTGTCAACATTATTGGCTGCTTCCTGTGTGCGCGCGAGGCAATTCGACGAATGTCTACCGTCAATGGTGGTAATGGTGGCTCAATAGTTAACGTTTCCTCTATAGCTTCACGCATTGGTGGCGGCGGACTTTTAGTACCCTACTCCGCATCTAAAGGCGCTCTTGATACATTTACTATTGGACTTGCAGAGGAAGTTGGACCTGAAGGGATCCGTGTAAACGCTGTCAACCCCGGCCTAATTGATACTGACATCCATGCCGAATATGGAGAACCAAACCGCCGTATTGATTTTGCACCTAATGTACCACTAAGGCG
>CAZHKH010000135.1:0-3281 GCA_964532515.1 uncultured bacterium | reverse complement strand
AATGGAGGCTTTATGCACTTAGTTATTAGCTGCAGTTTAAATAAAAATAGTAAAAGTAAAGTTATGGCTAAACATGCCTATAATTTATACTGCAAAGATGCAAAATTTATAGATCTTCAAAAATTGGACCTCCCATTCTGCGATGGAAATGATTGCTACGATAACCCTAGTGTGAAAGAGCTAAATCAAATGATTAAAGAAGCAAAATCAATTATTATTGCCGCTCCTGTTTATAATTATGATTTAAATGCAGCTGCAAAAAACTTAATGGAGCTCACTGGTCGCTCTTGGACAAATAAAATTGTAGGTTTTATCTGTGCGGCAGGAGGAAAGGGCTCATATATGTCTGTCACCTCCTACATGAATAGCCTTATGCTTGATTTTAGATGTATCATTATTCCTCGATTTGTTTACACTGATGGAAGCGGATTTGATGAAAGCTATAATATTAAAGCTCCAGTAAAAGAACGAATAGAAGAGCTGGTTGATTTATCTATTTCGCTAAGTCACAATATCAAGCTCTCATAATTGACTCCTGAAATAATAAATAGTAAAAACTCTATAGACATCTCAGATGCTTATAAGATAAACGCTAGTACTTGGGTTGATGTAAGATGCCCAAGAGAATTCAAAAAAGGTCATTTTACAAATTCAATTAATATTCCATTGTTTAGTGATGGGGAATATCAGGAAATTGGTCAAATCTACAGAAAAAAGGGGCAGGATATTGCCACTCAAATAGGATTTGAATATGCCTCCAAATCAAAAAATAATATCTTAAACCAGATTTCAAATTTAGATGCAGAGAATTTAATTATTTACTGTGCTAGAGGTGGAATGAGAAGTAAGGGCTTCCAGAGTCTTCTAAATGAAGCGGGGTATACTTCCCTCAGATTAAATAAAGGATATAAATCAATTCGAAATCATACTCTAAATTCATATAAATCTAAAAGGGAAGTTATCGTAATTGCAGGTGGCACTGGCCCCGGAAAAACAACCATACTACATAAAATGAAGGATAAAGGTCACAATGTAATTGATCTGGAGTCTCTTGCAAATCATCGAGGATCAGCTTTTGGTGATTTAGGATTAACAGAGTCGTCCACACAACAGCAATTTGAAAATGATCTGTCATCGTCTTGGAATAAAACTAATCCAGATAAGCCCGTATTTATTGAAAGTGAAAGCAGAAAAATTGGTAGAGTCTCTATTCCTGATGATATTTGGATGCAAATGAAAAATGGATTCTATTTAAAAATTGATATGGATATAAATAGAAGAATAAAGAATCTGATTAATGATTATGGACACTTCTCAAAAAATGATTTACAAACTAGAGTTTATCAAATATCAAAAAAACTAGGCGGACAGAATGTGAAAACAGCAATTAAGCTCCTAGAAAAGAATGATCTGACTAAATTATGTCAATTGCTGCTTCAAAACTATTATGATAAGATGTATGATATGGCCTATGAGCTTAGAGTGTCTGATAAAGAAATAATTTCCATATTAAATGAAACAAATGAAGAAATAATTAAAAGGATTTTAACTAAAGTATGAATGATAGAGAAATATTATTAAACTCCATATTTTTCCCCAGGCCCTCGCACAAAGCAAAAGATGAGAAAGATCATCTTATTGAAGTTGAGAGTGATATATATGTTTCTGCTCGATTTTTTCTTAAAAATCAGAGTTACCCTACAATTCTATTCTTCCATGGGAATGCTGAACTCTCACATGAATATGATAATATTGCCGCTTACTATCATAAGTATGAATTAAACTTCATTGTGGCTGACTACAGAGGATATGGTCTATCATCAGGAACACCTACCAAAGATAATCTTCTCTCTGATTCCAATAAAATTTATAATTATGTTCAATCTTTTTTAAATGATAATGGATATAATAACAAAAAAATTATTATGGGCCGATCTCTTGGTAGTGCATCTGCATCTGAAATTATATCTAAATATGAGGACAAACTTGATGCTTGTATCATTGAGAGTGGATTTGGGACTGAAATTCCTCTTATGAGAATATTAGATCTTGAGCCAAGTGATGTTAGCTATAATCCAGAGCATGGATTTGAAAATCTTAGAAAGATAACAACCTATAAGGGCCCTCTATTTATAATTCACGCTGAAATGGACGATATCATTCCACTGGATGAAGCAACAACAATACATAGAGATTCATTATCAAAAAATAAAGATTTATGGATTATAAAAAATGCAAATCACAACAATATACTGATGCACGCTCAGCAGACATATTTTAAAAAGATAAAAATGTTTATTGATTCAATATAAAACAATATATTTTAACGTTAATTAAATACTATAAGGAAAATCAGATGAAAAATGAAGAATATAAAGAAATAGCTAAAAACTTTTTTGGTGACATCTCAAATGAGATAATGGGTGGATTTGAAGAGATTGTTACTACTGCTTTAACATTTGAAAACTGCTGCTAATGACTAAACTCTTATTTATAATAATAATAATATTTGTAGGCTGTGGTGATTATGGATGCATCGATGAAGAAGCATGCAACTATGACCCAGATGCAATGTTCACTGATAGCACATCATGTGTATATGCTATTGATAGCTATGATTGTGATGGGAATCTTATAGATGAGTGTGGCGTTCCAGCTGGAGATGATGTCTATCTTGATGGATTTTGCCAAGATGATTTAGATTTCCTTATTGACCTTGTTGAGATGAATCGCTCATTATATGATGAAGCTCCACTTGAAGTTGGAGTTCAAAATTGGACAAACTATCGGCTTACTAACTTCAGTCTACAATATAGTGGAATTACTCAGATTCCTGAGAGTGTTGAAAATTTAACTCACTTGACCAACTTACAACTTCAATACAACAACATTCAAACCCTGCCTGAAGAATTATTTAATTTAGATTCATTAACCTATTTAACATTACATAATAATGAAATAACAATCATACCAAATAATATAGAAAACCTAATAGATTTGACTTACCTAACTTTAGGCTCTAATCAAATTACTGCTCTACCTGACCAAATAGGTAGTCTAATAAATTTACAGCAATTATCTTTAAGTTATAACAATCTCACTTCCCTTCCAGAGAGTATTGGAAATCTAAGCAACCTAGATTATCTTTACTTAGAACATAACCAGATAACTGAATTACCAAATAGTTTATGTGATTTAAATACAGTTTATATAAATCTTCAGTACAATAATCTGTGTGATGAATATGATTATAATTATTGTACATACATACTTTTTGGATA
>CAZHKH010000134.1:0-3286 GCA_964532515.1 uncultured bacterium | reverse complement strand
ATGGGGTCTTATCAAGAAACAAAACTAGCATATGTTAATGATGAAATTGCCTTACATGCTAAAGTGAAATTTAGATTAGATGGAGAGTTGATTGATACAACTGTTGGTAGAATTATATTTAATAGCGTCCTTCCGGATGGCTTTGAATTTCAAAATAGAATGATAGGGAAAAAACAAATCGTTGAAATTATCAGCAAATCATATCATGAGATGGGTAATTATAAAACTGTACAATTTTTAGATGATTTGAAAGATTTAGGATTTGAGACGGCATATAAGGGTGGACTATCAATTGCTATTGATGATATTCATATTCCAGAATCAAAAGATAAAATAATAAATGATGCTGATAAGATTGTTGATGGAATAAGAAGCAAATTCAGAAAACACATTTTAACTGAAGGTGAAAGATACAATAAAACTATTGATGTATGGACTCATGCAACTGCAGATGTTGCCAACGAAATGTTTAAAGAATTAAAAGCAGACGATCAAGGTTATAACCCACTGTATATGATGGCAGACTCTGGTGCTCGTGGAAGTCAGGATCAAATAAAACAATAAGCTGGAATGAGGGGTTTGATGGCTAAGCCTAGAAAAAGTTCTGTAGGTAGTGGCTCATCAGGAGAAATAATTGAAAATCCGATAAAATCAAATTTTAAAGAGGGCTTATCTGTATTTGAATATTTCATATCTACTCATGGAGCGAGAAAAGGTCTTGCAGATACTGCTTTAAAAACAGCAGATGCAGGCTATTTAACTAGACGATTGGTTGATGTCGCTCAAGATATAACTATAAGTGAAGAAGATTGCCAAACAATTCAAGGCTTACAGTTAGAAGATTTAAAAGAAGGTGAAGAAGTTATAGAACCATTAGAAGATAGAATTTGGGGAAGATATACAATCGAAGATATTATAGACCCGCTTACAGGAAAAACGATAGTTAAAAAAGATAAAATGATAGATTATTCAATAATTGAAAAAATAAATCAGAGCAATGTTTATACGGTTAGTGTAAGATCAGTTCTTACTTGCGAGTCTTTATCTGGAGTTTGTCAAAAATGTTATGGACTAAATTTAGCTAATAATAGAATTGCGCAAATAGGTGATGCGGTTGGAATTATGGCAGCTCAATCTATTGGAGAACCAGGGACCCAGTTAACACTGAGAACTTTTCATATCGGAGGTACTGCTGCCCGAATAATAGAACAATCAAATGTAACATCTAAAAAAGAAGGAATAATTAAGTTTTCAAAAAATGTACAATTAGTAAAAGTAAAAAATGATGATAAAACATTTTCTATGATATCTACTAATAGAATTGGAGAAATAAGTCTAATCGATAAAAATAAGGTAGAATTAAATAAGTGGAAAATCCCATATGGTTCTGAAGTTCTTGTTAAAGATGGCGTCAAGGTGAAGTCAGGGGATATATTATTTGCGTGGGATCCATATACTGATGTTATTTTAGCTAGGGATAATGGAGTTGTTGAATATAAAGATCTTATAGAGGGAGAAACATACGTAAAAGAAGCTGTTGAAGGTGGTAAAAAAATGGCAGTTGTTACGGAATCTCGAAACAGAAATTTAAGTCCACATATAGAAATTTTAGGAGCAAAAACAGCTAAAGGCTCTAGCAGTATTTTACCAGTAAAAGCAACAATAGTTGTAAATGAAGGGGATAAAGTAAAAGCAGGTCAAATTATAGTAAAAATTCCAAAAGATGTAGGAAAAACTAAAGATATAACAGGTGGATTACCTAGAATTGCAGAATTATTTGAAGCAAGAAATCCATCTAATCCTGCGGTGGTATCTGATATAGATGGTAAAATTATTTATGGAAAAATTAAAAGAGGTATTCGAGAGATCAAAGTCTCTTCTAAAGACAATGAACTATCATATAAAATTCCATATGGAAAACATATTTTAGTTCATGATGGTGATCAAGTATTTGCAGGTGAAAAAATATGTGAAGGTTCTATTTCACCAAAGGATATATTGAGAATAAAAGGCGCATCAAGAGTACAGGAATATTTAGTAGAAGCTATTCAAGAGGTATATCAAGTTCAAGGAGTTGCAATTAATGACAAGCACATAGAAGTTATCGTAAAACAAATGATGCAGAAAGTTGTTATTGAAGATAGTGGTAATACTAATCATTTGCCTGGAGATAGAGTTAGTAAAAATAGACTTAAACATTCAAATATTAGAATTTCTGGAATGTCAATCATTAAAGATCCTGGAGATTCTGATTATAATATTGGAGATTTAGTTAGCAACAAAAATATTCAAGAGTATAACCTTGAACTAAAAGCTGATAACAAAAAAATTATTAAAAAGACTAAAGCAAAACCAGCAACTTCATCTCCATTACTATTAGGGATTACAAGGGCATCATTAAATACTGAAAGTTTTATATCAGCAGCTTCATTCCAAGAGACAACTCGTGTTTTAACTGATGCCGCAGTATCAGCAAAAACAGATAATCTAACTGGATTAAAAGAGAATGTGATTATTGGAAGATTAATTCCTGCAGGCACCGGAGCGTTAAAAAATAGAGAGATAATTGTTTCTAAACCTGAAAAAGATATAGATAATAAAGCCATAGAAAAAGAAGAGATGGTGTCTTCTAAAGAGGCTTAAGATTATCATCTATTAAATCTATTTTTAAATAAATTCAAAAAAAAAAAAAAATTTTGTAATAATAAATAATAGTTATGTATATTGACAGGCTATACAGGAGTAGAAATGCCGACGATAAATCAGTTAATAAGAAAAGGCAGGAAGAAACAAAGTAAGAAGAATAAGGTTCCTGCATTAGAAAAATGTCCTCAAAAGAGGGGAGTATGCACTCGTGTATACACGACAACACCTAAAAAACCAAATTCGGCTTTAAGGAAGGTTGCTCGTGTTAGATTATCTAATGGATACGAGGTAGCAGCATATATCCCTGGAGAAGGCCATAATTTACAAGAGCATTCTATAGTATTAATAGAAGGCGGAAGAGTAAAAGATTTACCAGGTGTTAGATATCATGTTGTAAGAGGAGTTCTTGACCCAGCTGGAGTTGAAGGAAGAAGATCTAGTAGGTCTAGATATGGCGCAAAAAAACCTAAATAGGATTGTAAATGAGAAGAAGAAGACCTGAAAAAAGAGAAATTTTACCAGATCCATTATACAATGATTTGTTAGTTGCAAAATTTATTAACAATATAATGAGCAATGGAAAGAAGAGTTTGGCTGAAAAAATTTTTTATACTAGCATTGAAAAAATTAAAAAATCAAC
>CAZHKH010000133.1:2453-3352 GCA_964532515.1 uncultured bacterium | reverse complement strand
TATCAATTAGAGCTTCTTTTAATTTGTCATCCCTAGTTTTCATTAAATTAACTCTTGTTTCTCTTCCCTCTTTTTGAAGCTCTCTAATTTGTCTTTTCTCATCTAATCGAAGAGTGCTACTTTTCCTTTCAAAAAGTTGAGTTTCCACCACTACTCCATGAACTCCAGAATCACATCTTTTTGAAGCATCTTTAACATCTCCAGCTTTTTCCCCAAAAATAGCTCTTAAAAGTTTCTCTTCTGGGCTAGGTTCTGTTTCTCCTTTTGGGGTAACCTTGCCTACCAATATATCTCCAGGATGAACTTCAGCTCCAACTCTAACTATCCCTATTTCATCTAAATTTCTTGTAGCTTCTTCACTAACATTAGGAATTTCATTCGTAAGCTCTTCCTCACCTCTTTTAGTATCTCTTATTTCAACCTCAAATTCTTTTATATGGATTGATGTTAAAATATCTTCCTTCATTAGATTCTCATTTATTATTATTGCATCTTCAAAATTATATCCTCTCCAAGGCATGTAAGCAACTTTCAAATTTCTACCTAACGATAATTCTCCATAATTTGTAGAATGACCATCTGCTAATAATTCTCCTTTTTTAATTTTTTGACCAATATTCACACGGGGGACCTGATTTATACAAGTATTTTGATTTGTTCTTAAATATTTTTTTAACCTATAATGCACAATATTGTGATCAGAAGTTATCTGAAGATCTAAATCTTTTGTATCAACTTTAATAACAATTAACTTGGAATCAACATACTCTATTTTACCTGAATGCTTAGAGTATAGGGCTGATCTTGAATCTTTTGCGACGACTGATTCCATTCCAGTTCCAACGATTGGCTTTTGAGGTCTTAGTAAGGGAACTGATTGTCTCATCATATTTGAACCC
>CAZHKH010000133.1:0-2443 GCA_964532515.1 uncultured bacterium | reverse complement strand
TAGAGCTCTATTTGCGTCATCATTCTCTAAAAATGGGATTAATGATGCAGATACACTTACAATCTGATTTGAAGACACATCCATATAATTAATAGTATTTGATGCTACAATAGGAAAGTCTTCACCATGTCTAGCTCTGATAAAATCATCTGAAAATTTATTATTTTTTAGCGATTCTGTTGCTTCAGCAATAAATGCTCTATCTTCTTCATCAGGTGACAAATAAACTACATCATCTGTAATTTTATAAGATTTATTATTATGGTCAATAACTCTATATGGGGATTCAATGAATCCTAAACTGTTTACTTTTGCAAATGTTGCCAGTGAGTTAATTAAACCAATATTTGGCCCTTCCGGAGTTTCAATAGGACATAATCTTCCATAATGTGTATGATGTACATCTCTCACTTCAAAACCAGCTCTTTCTCTAGATAATCCTCCAGGACCAAGCGATGATATTCTTCTTTTATGAGTAATCTCAGCCAATGGATTTGTCTGATCCATAAATTGAGATAATTGGCTTGTTCCAAAGAATGTATTTAATACTGTTGTAATGATTCTTGAATTAACAAGATCTTGAGGTGTTAAACTTTCTGCTTCTCTCTGATTCATTCTATCTCGAATATTTCTTTGCATCCTACTTAGAGCAATATTAAATTGATTTGCAAGTTGCTCTCCAACTGTTCTTATCCTTCTATTGCCAAGATGATCGATATCATCAGTTGTTCTTTCGCCATTTCTCATATCAATTAAATACTTAAAAACTTCTATAAAGTCTTCCTTAGTTAAAACAGAGTCTTCAATAGAGGCATCTAAATCAAACTTTTTATTAATTCGATATCTTCCAACTGCACCTAAATCATATTTTTTAGTTGAGAAAAACATTTTTTCAATGAATTTTTGAGCAACATCAACATTTGGAGCCTCTCCTGTTCTCAGATGAGAATAAAGTAGCATCAATGCTTCCTCCGTCGATGACGTTGGATCCTTTTCAAAAGTATTTTTTAATATTTGTGTTTTTAAAGAATCTTCATTTGAAAGTAGATTGATAGATTTAATATTATTTTTTATGCAATCTTTAACCTTTGACTCTGTCAATTTAGAATCTTTTTCTAATATAATTTCTCCAGTTTTAGAATCAACTATATCCTCTATTGAAGTTTTCCCTATAATATCTTTTAGATGTTTTTTGATATTATATTCTGTAGTTAAACCAAATATAGAATAAATATCATGGTCTGTAGAATATCCTATAGCTCTCAATAATAGGCTTGCTGGGAATTTTCGTCTTCGATCAATAATCGCATAAATACAATCATAAATATCAGTGGTAAAATCAACCCATGAACCTCTAAATGGAATGATCCTTGCTTGAAAAATTTTGGTTCCATTTGGGTGTAAACTTTGGTCAAAGAAAACACCTGGAGATCTTTGCAGTTGACTTACAATAACTCTTTCTGCACCATTTATAATAAATGTGCCACTTTCAGTCATATATGGGATATTACCAAAAAATACATCTTGCTCAATACTCTGAACATACTTTGATTTATCATTTTCATCTGTTATGTGAAGAATAAACTTAATTTTTAATGGAATAGCATAAGAAATTCTTCTTTCAAGACATTCTTTTACCGTGTATTTTGGTAGGCCTAAATAGTAATATTTATATTCAAGGATATAATTTTTATGATTATCTTCAATTGGAAAAATATTTTTAAATACTTGCTCAAGTCCTTGATTTTTCCTCTTCTCTGGAAGAACGTCTTCCTGGAGGAACTCTCTAATAGAACTTAATTGGATATCTAATAAATCAGGACTTTCTGCTGTAGTATTAATTGTTCCAAAAGAATGTCTCTTGCTTGATATTTCGAATTGCTTAGCCAATATAAATACCCCCTATATTGGAAATGTTTAAAAAGAATTAATTAAAAAAATAAATTATAATATTAATAACACTTATTTAAGTGTAACAGTTGCACCAGCTTCTTCTAGCTTTGATTTTATTTCATTTGCTTCATCTGCTGGAACTGCTTCTTTTATAACATTTGGGGCTCCATCTGCTAAATCTTTTGCTTCCTTAAGACCTAAAGATGTTATCTCTCTAATTACTTTAATTACATTGATTTTCTTATCACCTACACCTGCAACCTGATGCCTGCAGAAGACGAACAGAAGGCCCTGCGGCAATACATCGCAGACGGAGGTAAATGGTTCGCCCTGCACGGCACCAATTCAATCCTGGAGTTCACTGCAAACGGCGTGGATGCACCCGAGACAGCACCTGATATCATGGACTTGCTGGGTTCGCAGTTTATGGCGCATCCACCGATCCAGCCTTTCACAGTGAAAACCGAGGCTTATGATCATCAACTCGTCTAGGACGTCGGTGAGTTTGACACCGACGACGAGCAGTATCTCTGCAAGATGCACGGCGAAC
>CAZHKH010000132.1:0-3364 GCA_964532515.1 uncultured bacterium | reverse complement strand
CTAAAAAAACTCTTATTGCATTAGGCTTAACAAAGATGAATAAAACTATTGTAAAGAATAATACTCCTCAAATTCAAGGGATGATAAAATCTATTGAGTTTTTGCTTGAAACAAAGGAAATAATATAATGGGTTTAAATAATTTAAAACCAGCAAAGGGATCTACTTCAAGTAAAAAAAGAATTGGTAGAGGGAATGCTACAGGACAAGGTAGAACAGCTGGAAAAGGGCATAAAGGATATAAATCTAGATCAGGAACAAAAGCTAAATTACATTTTGAAGGCGGGCAAACACCTATGGCAAGGCGTCTTCCTAAACGTGGGATGGGAAAGGGAAAATTTAATCACTTAACATCCCATAAAAAGGATGTCCAAATTTTAAATATAACTGATTTAGTAAAGTTAAATGTAAAGGATGTTGATAAAAATATTTTAAAAGAAAAAGGTTTAATTAAACACATAAAATCTCCGGTTAAAGTATTAGGAAATGGAGATATAGATACATCAATTAATGTTAATGTTGATTTTTTTAGTGATTCTGCAAAAAGTAAGATTGAGAAAGCTGGAGGAAAAGCTCAAACGATATGATAAAAAGTTTTATAAATATTTTTTATATTCCTGAACTTCGAAAGAAACTAGCATTTACGTCTGCTCTTCTTTTAGTATATAGACTTGGAGGGCATGTTCCGCTACCAGGATTAGATAGGGTTGTATTGCAGAGAGTAATGGAAACTTATAAATCTACTATATTGGGTTTATATGACATGTTTGCAGGAGGATTTTTCTCTCAAGCATCAATATTTGCTCTTGGTATTATGCCATATATATCAGCATCAATTATTATTCAATTATTAGGATCTGTTGTTCCATATTTTCAGAGGTTAAATAAAGAAGGTGAAGAAGGTAGAAAAAAAATTATTCAGTTAACTAGATATGGAACAGTATTAATTTCATTTTTACAATCTATCGGGGTAAGTGTTTTTCTAGCAAGCCAAGAATTTCAGATGGCAGGCGGTGCTCAACCTGTTGTTCCCAATGCTAATTTTATTTTTTATTTTGTTACAATTGTTACGCTTGTGACAGGTACTGTTTTTGTTATGTGGTTAGGAGAGAAAATATCTGATCATGGATTAGGAAACGGGATATCTTTAATTATAATGGTTGGTATTTTAGCAAGAGCACCACATGTTTTTAATATCCAAATGACTCAAATAAGTGAAAAATCTTCAGCTTATATTTTAACTTCTGTAATTCCAGCTATTTTATTAATGGCTATAATAACGATATTTGTAGTTATGATTACAACGGGTGTAAGAAAAATTCCAGTTCAATATGCAAAGCGAGTAATAGGAAGAAAAGTTTATGGGGGTCAAGCTACTCATTTACCCTTAAAGATTTTAACAGCTGGTGTTATGCCAATTATTTTTGCACAGGCATTAATGTTTTTACCAAATACAATAGGTTCAATGTTTTCAGGGTCGATAGGGGAATGGTTTATAACTAATTTTAGTCCAGATAGCTGGATTTATGCTATTTGTTTAGCTATCTTTATAATTATTTTTACATATTTTTATACAGCTATAGCTTTTAACCCTGTTGATGTTGCTGATAATATGAAGAAGAATGGAGGTTTTATCACAGGGGTCAGACCTGGAAAATCAACTGCAGACTATATAGATAATATTTTAACGAGAGTTACTTTACCTGCATCATTTTTCTTAGCGTTTGTTGCAATCATTCCAACAGGATTAATGAAATATGGAATGGACCCTTCTCTAGCAATGTTCTATGGGGGTACCAGTATATTAATTCTTGTTGGTGTTGCTCTTGATACTCTGCAGCAAATTGAATCACATTTAATAACAAGACATTATGATGGTTTCTTGAAATCTGGAAAAATTCAAGGTAGAAGTAAAAGAAAATATTAAAGAAATGATTACGATTAAATCAAAAGATCAAATAAGGAAAATGGCTAGAGCATCAGAAATAGTTAGAGACGTGTTATTTGAATTAGAAAATATTATAAATCCAGGAGTTTCGACTTTAGAGTTAGATACTTTTGCAGAAAAATTTATTTTAGATCAAGGTGCTACCCCTGGGTTTAAAGGTTTGTATGGCTTTCCTGCTACATTATGTGTTTCTATAAATGATGAGGTAGTACATGGGATTCCAAGTAATAGAAAGTTAAAGGATGGAGATATTATAGGAATTGATGTGGGATCAATCTTTGAAGGATTTTATGGTGATCATGCAAAAACTTTTCCTGTTGGAAACATAAATTCTGATAAAAAAAAATTAATTGATGTTACAAAAGAGTGTCTCTTGAGGGGTATTGGCGAAGCAAAACCAGGGAAAAGAATTGGAGATATAGGCTATGCAATTCAATCGTATGCAGAATCGTTTGGTTTTGGAGTTGTAAAAGAGTTAGTTGGCCATGGAATTGGAGAAAAATTACATGAAGAGCCCCAAATTCCTAATTATGGGAAAAAAGATACGGGAGATTTAATTAAAGAAGGTATGTGCTTTGCGATAGAACCAATGATAAACTTTGGCACTGATGAGATTTATACCAAAACAGATAATTGGACAATTTGTACTAGAGATGGTTTTCCATCAGCTCATTTTGAGCATACAATAACTATTAATAAAGATGGAGCAAAAATTTTAACAATTTAATGGCAAAAGAAGAAAATATAGAAGTTGATGGTACCATTTTAGAAACATTACCTAACGCAATGTTTAGGGTAAAATTAGAAAATGGACATGAAATTTTAGCTCACATTTCAGGAAAAATGAGAATGAACTATATCAAAATTTTAACAAAAGATAAAGTTAAATTAGAATTATCTCCTTATGATTTAAGTAGAGGTAGGATAACATATCGTTATAAGGATTAAAAAATGAAAGTAAGAGCTTCTATAAAAAAAATGTGTAAAGATTGTCAGATAATTAAAAGGAAGGGTGTTCTTCGAGTTATTTGCCCAAATCCTAAACATAAGCAAAAACAAGGATAATTTAGATGGCTAGAATTGCAGGAGTAGATTTACCAAGAAATAAAAAAATAGAATTTGCTTTACAATATATTTATGGAATTGGAGCTTTTAAGGCAAAGTCTATTTTAGAGTCCTCTTCAGTAGATCCAAATATTAGAGTAAACAAACTATCTGAAGAACAAGTTATTGCGATTAGAAATGAAATTTCAGAAAATTACAATGTCGAAGGAGAGCTTAGAGGAGAAGTTACAAGAAATATTAAAAGATTAATGGATATTGGGACTTATAGAGGATTTAGACATAAAAAGGGCTTACCAGTTAGAGGACAAAATACAAAGAATAATTCCAGAACAAGAAAAGGAAAGAAAAAGAC
>CAZHKH010000131.1:0-3420 GCA_964532515.1 uncultured bacterium | reverse complement strand
ATAACATTTTGAATTTTTCCTTTATAAATATTACCTACCATCCTCTGATGATCAGGCCGCTCAATATGTAATTCCACCAACTTCCCACCTTCAGTAATTGCTATACGCGTACTTCCAGCGGAAACATTAATGAACATTTCCTTTTCAGGTTTCATAATACCTACCGATCAATATATAGTTAATTAATCAGAAAGTGATTATAACACAAATAACTTAATTGAAGATTTGACCAGAAGAAATAAAGTAAAAAAATATTAAAATAAAAAATGATATAATTAAAATATCATATCAAGCTATAAAGTAAAATAAAATACTAAGTATGTAAAAAATCAAATCTCATAATAAATGATAAATGTTATTCACTATCATAATTAATAAGATAATTTAATATTCATTTTACCTTCAAACAAAATCAATTAACATTATTCTCCAAACATAAAAAGCCTTTTATTTGCAAACCGATTATCATTGACGAAGAAGCAAGGAGACCTATTAATAAAAATAATAAATCTGCAGTAATAAATTCTAAAAGCACTCCTGTAATGGCAATGGAGATTGCCGTAGTACCCATTACAGACATGTGAACCATTGAAAATATTCTACCTCTAAAATAATTAGGGACAGATTTTTGAATATAAATCGTTCGAGATAAAATAATCAGGGGAATCCCAATCCCATGCAAAAATAAAATAAATACTGCCATCATATAATCTTTAATAAAAAATAAAACACTAAAAGTCAATCCATCAATTAAAATGCCCATGAAAAATATATTTACCAATTTTATTTTTTTCATAAATAAAGGAAAAATAAATGAGCCTAAAACCATACCTAGGCCCATAAATGTTTCCAATAATGCAAAAACAAACATATCTTCCAATAGAATCTCACGAACAAAAATAACTAATCCCATATACGCCGGACCCATTATAAACAAATTATTAAAAAAAGTAATAAACAAAAGCGCCATAAGCCCACTACTCTTTTTCACATATAGCAAACCTTCTTTAATCCCTATTAAATTAGAAAAATTTTCTTTTTTTCTTATTTTTCTATTAGGCCTAACTATTAACAAAATCATTATCATAGAAATCAAAAAACTGATAGCATCAATAGTGAATAAATGTATTAATCCAAAAAATGAAAGCCCAATACCTGCAAAAATAGGACCTATTATCTGAGCAATTTGCCCTGAAACAATAATTAGAGAGTTTACATTGGACAAATTTTTATCTGATACAATATTAGGAATAAAACAATCTCTTGCGGGGTAAAATAATGTTGAGAAACAAGCCATTGAGAAAATTATGCAGCCAATAAAAGGAATTGAAAAAAAATTGAATTTTATAGATATAGGTATCATAAGGATTAATGTGAATCTAAAAAAATCTGATATTAGCATTATTTTTTTATGATCATATTTATCAATAAATACTCCTGAGAATAGACCTAATATTAAAGCCGGCAAATATGAACTAGTTGCAATCAAGCCTGTCTGCGCCTTAGAACCAGTAACTTCAAGCAAAAACCATGGAAGAGCAATATTAAACATAGAATCGCCGCAATATGAAATCAATTGGGCTAAAAATAGAAAAATAATATTTTTATTCTTTAAAAACACTTACTAAATTAAATGGAAATAAAAAATATTTTCATATAATTGTTTGGTAGAATTTTACATTCATTTTAAATTTTCTCATTGATTATTTCTAATTAATTTAGATGATAGATTAAATAAGGGAGATGTTTTAATGACATATATAATAGCAGACCCATGCGTTGGAACTTGCGATACAGCCTGTGTAGAAGTTTGTCCAGTCGACTGCATTCATGGACCAGAAAACAAAGAAGGTGCAGGTGCAGAAGCCAAAGAAGATGGATTTGATCCAACAGACAAACAGCTGTACATTGACCCTGAAGAATGTATAGACTGCGGAGCATGTGAACCCGAATGTCCAGTAGAAGCAATTTTTGAAGAAGATGCGGTTCCTGAAGAATGGAAAAGTTTCATCAAAATCAATTATGATTGGTTTGGAAGAGATTTCGACGGATAATCTTTATAAAAAAGCAAATTCACTAAACGGCTGTTTGCTTTTAAACAGCCGTTTGCATCTTTAGACTCAAATGAAAAAAAATGAAATAATAGATATTCTAAAAACAATCCAATACCCTGGATTTAGTAGAGACATAGTTTCTTTTGGAATGATAAAAAATATTACTTTTGAAGATAATATGATAAATATTTCACTTTCCATAAATACAGATAATCAAGAAAATTTAAAAAAAGTTGAAAATGAAATCATAAAAAAGTTCCCTCAAAACAAAGTTTCCATAAGTTTTGAAAAAACCTCAAATCAAACAAATGCAAATCAAGAAGTTGTAAAGAAAAATCTCCCTCAAGTCAAATATGTCATTGCCATTGCTAGTGGAAAAGGTGGCGTGGGTAAATCAACCATTGCATTAAATCTAGCTACAACATTAAGCAAAACACATAGAGTGGGACTTTTAGACCTAGATATTTACGGCCCGAGCTTGCCAAAATTAATAAATGAAAACTCACAACCACAAATGACAGATGAAAGAAAACTCGTACCTATTAAAAAATTCAATATGGAATTAATGTCATTTGGTTTTATTAATAGCCAAAACTCTCCAACCATTTGGCGTGGGCCAATGGTTGCAAGAATGACACAACAATTTTTTGATGATGTTGAATGGGGTGAATTAGATTATTTAATTTTAGACCTGCCTCCAGGTACTGGAGACATACAGCTCACTTTAGTGCAAAAATTAGCACTAACTGGAGCAATAATAATTACGACCCCACAAGAACTTGCACTATTGGACGTTAGAAAAGGTGCAGATATGTTTAAAAAAGTAAATACTCCCGTATTAGGAGTCATCGAAAACATGACTCATTTCCTATGTCCACATTGCCATGAAGAAACTCAAATATTCCCAGGCAAAGGTGGCGAAGAAGAAAGTACAAGATTAAATGTGCCTTTATTAGGAAAAATATTTTTAAATCCAGATATGGCAATGTCTGCAGAAAATGGAACCCCTTATGTGCTAAGCCATGAAAAATCCATCATTACAAATGAGTATGATAAAATATCTCAACAAATTAATTCTATTTTAACCAATAATTTTTCCTATCAAACAAAATAGGGCTACATTATTAACTTTAAATTCTAATTTTTATTTTTATTGTCATAATTTACAAAATAATAATACAAGTATGATTTTAGATGAAGATAAAATACCTAAGCACGTTGCTATCATAATGGATGGAAATGGACGTTGGGCAAAATCTAAAAAACTACCTAGAATTTCTGGACATAAAGCTGGCGTTAAAGCTGTAAGAGAAATTGTTAAATCATGCTCGAAAATTGGCATTGAACATTTAACATTATTCACTTT
>CAZHKH010000130.1:0-3430 GCA_964532515.1 uncultured bacterium | reverse complement strand
TAGACTTAGGATTTGGTGTATGGTTACACAAAGAAAGAGTAAGAATTTATGGTATTGATACACCAGAATCAAGGACTAGAGATAAAGTAGAAAAAAGATTCGGATTATTGGCAAAAGAATTTGTAAAAGGATTTGTAAAAGGTTCAAGTGTCATACTAAGAACACAAAAATACGATGCCAAAGGAAAGTTTGGTCGTATTCTTGGTGATATAATAGTGGATGATAAGTCATTGTCGGAAACTATGATACAAGAATATCATGCTGTGGCATATCATGGTCAAAGTAAAGAAGATATACAAGAGGCACATCTTGCCAATCGTAGAAAAGTAAAAATAGTATAGGAGTAAACATAATGAGCATAAAAGGTACTAAAACAGAAGAAAATTTAAAGGACGCATTTGCTGGTGAATCACAGGCAAATCGTAGATATCTATATTTTGCTGCAAAAGCAGATGTAGAAGGTGAGAATGATGTGGCAACAGTTTTTCGTTCTACTGCAGAAGGTGAAACAGGTCATGCACATGGACATCTAGAATATCTTGAAAAAGATTGTGGTGACCCTGCGACAGGTGAACCTATCGGAGATACTAGAGCAAATCTAAAGGCTGCTATTGTTGGTGAAACACATGAATATACAGACATGTATCCAGGTATGGCAAAAACTGCTCGTGATGAGGGTTTTGATGAAGTTGCAGATTGGTTTGAAACTCTGGCAAAAGCCGAGAGAAGTCATGCTAACAGATTCACTAAGGCCCTAGAAAATATGTCATAAAAGACTTGACAATATTTGATACACCCTATATAATGGCTCTAATATGACTGAAAATAACGATAAATTTACTCAAATGGAGTATAGAGTAATAGATGAACTCAAAGAAGTCTATGACCCTATAATCATGACAGAGGAAGAAATACATACTGAATTTGTAAGAATCAGTAATGCCATCGGAATAGAGGCATTTGAAGTCAAGGATATATGCGAGAGGTGGATGAGAGAAGAAGTCTTGAAATCACTAGAGCAAACTAATAGACATTTTTCTTCCGATAATAAGAATGATATGTCTAAATAGTAATAAACTTAGACCCTCATGTCTTAAAACTGCGGTGAGGCTTGGGTAGAGCCATGAATGTGAACATTAGGAAATCCGAGTATGTTCTTACTAAATCTACCCCCTAATTATTTACCTGTGAGGATATCATGAACAAAACATACAAATTGACGGACTTAACAGACAAAGAAGTCGAAGAGCTTCGGAGCTGTGAAGATATCAAATTTGTATTAACAGAACATCATCCGATACATCAATCAGGTCAGACAGATGATTTCGGAAATGAGATATCACCTGTACAATATAATTATAATGTAATCGTAGAAATAATACCCTCAACAAAGGAAAGAGAATCAAAAGTGGAAACTTATATATCAAGTCTTACACTACCTGGTAAAAATCATAGAATAGACCATTTTAGTCGTGAGTATAGTTATCTCAAAGAGGAACTAGGAATTAATTTAGACCACAAGAAAAGAAAAGTACCCAAAACAATAAACGAAGCAGTACACGAATTAGAGGATTTAATACAATGAGTAAGTCAGCAATACCATCGGCACCACAACCTAAAAGAACGGCAAGTGGAAAAGTAGTTAAATTAAAGAAACATACTAGTCATGGAACTTATCGTTGTAAAAGAAAACCAAACAGTAAGAGGTGTAAAAATGTCTGAACAACTAACAAATATAATTAAAATACTATTCGTTACATTCATACTATTATTTGCATGGAGTGAGGCATTCGGAAAAACTATTACTATGGAAGTAGATGGTAAGGAAATCATCACAATTACAGTTGCAGAGGAAGAAAAAGAACAAGAAACAGAGGAAGAACCAGACTGTGAGTAATTTAACAAGAACAATACTAGAAATTGCATTTGTGATGATAGTCATACCTATGTTGATAGTAGGCATCGGAATCTTTTCAACGAATGACTTTGAATTTCTAAGTGGACTATATCTTTGGGATTTTCTAACAAAATGATTGATATTATCAACACATTTATACTGAATTGGTGGCCATTATGTACATTTTGTATAATGATAGGTGGAATGATATACATTTACTTTACAGGTGAACTTGAATGAAATACAACGAAGATACAATATTACATCTCATTAAGGACTATATCAAGAGTACCTATGGAGAGCACTATTCTACAACAGAAGAAGGTTTTCAAGTCATGGATATACTACGCAATCTAGAAATAGACAAGGATTTTTGTCAAGCCAATGCAATCAAGTATTTAATGAGATATGGAAAGAAACAAGGAAGAAACGAAAAAGACTTATACAAGGCAATACACTATATCGTATTACTCATTTCATCAGAACGAAAAGAGAATCACAAAGGAACGGCAGTAGGCAAACTCGTACACCCCGAAGATAGTTTACATAGAAAATAATCAGCAACAAGACGCGGCTTTTTACAAGAGGACATATCCATGAGCACATCAGACAATACTACTAGAATAATCAAAAGAATATATTCCAAGAGAAAGACAAATAATCCCTTATTGGTCATCTATCCCGACGGCAAGGAAACATGGTGTCAGTCTGTAGATGTACATGGGCCTAGTGAACAAACATGTAAGAACGGAATACTGACCACTACTACAGAGGGTCATGTAGTCACACATATTGCATTAGAGAAAGAGAATAGAAAAGTGAAATACCAAGAGGGTATGGTATCGTGTGGCGGTCTTGAATGGGTGTCTTCCTATGATGACATTGATTGGGGCGATGTAGAAGTAAATACCACATATAACGGTACAAGTGTAGAGTAGTATAAATAAAACCAACAGAGTATAATCACAGAGTATCCGAGGCCGAAACCCCTTAATTTACTTACCGAAAATAGACACTTACTACCACGATACACCACTTAGTTACACAAAAGGAAAAGCCAAAGAATAATGCTGGTAGTAGGGATATAAGTTTTCTCGGTATCGGTGCGAAATCTCAGCAATCTCTCTGAAAAAAATCTTAGAAGTCACAGTAGTCCTTCCATCCGCGCTCCATCACGGCTTTTTCTCATTACTCATGCGTAGGTACGCAAGGATACGCTTCCTAGCGTGAAAGCAGCCATTTCACCAATGCTGTTCTGGATTCGTCTGGAACTACTTGGTTCGGAGCTCTCTAGCTAGTTGGATTGGAGAGAGCTATGAGAGTATATTAGAGTTTTCTTATATGAGAATCATTCTCATTTGGGGCTTATAACACATTTTTAACCAAATGTCAAGGGTTTTATTTGCCTTTTTTGCGGCAGAATATCGGCGAATTTCCTTGACAATTCGTGTTCAGCCCCCTATACTAGCTATGTAAACAATGATAAAGAGAGAAAATATGATAAAAGTTACCCCAAAATTTAACGAATTAAAA
>CAZHKH010000129.1:0-3542 GCA_964532515.1 uncultured bacterium | reverse complement strand
ATGGACTCACTGACCCTTGGGCAAAAAATAAAAAAAGAATACCCAAAATAACCTCTGATCCTGCTGGCCTTTGATGAGTCAGAAATAATGCAACTCCCAAAAGATATCTCAAGCTCCATCGATAGCGTTTTCCTTTGGTCTGGAAATGCAAATCTATTTCCTGCGATTATCAAGCATGTAGAGGATAAGAAAAATATCAACCGTGATATTCAGGTTGGAGATGTGAGGGTAATTATCTTAGTTGAAGACAACCCTCGATACTACTCTACAATACTTCCAATGATGTACAAGGAGATTGTCTTTCATGCAAAAAATCTATTGGGGTCGAGCTTTGGGAACATCGATCGAACCTTTTACATGAGAAGCCGGCCTAAGATTATGCTAGCCAAAAATTACGAGGAAGGAATTCGATTATTTAAAAAATATCAAAATAATTTAATTGGGGTTGTTACCGACCTACGATTTCCTTTAAAGGGCTCGGTAGATAAGAAAGCAGGTATCAAGCTCGCTGAGAAAATTAGAGAAAAAGAAAAAAATATTCCAATTATAATCCAGACAACTGAAATCACAGAGGATAAAACCGATGACCTTACCGAGCATATTATCGATAAAAAGTCCCCTCTATTTTTAAAGAAACTCAAGAAGTTTATGACTCTGAATTTTGGATTTGGAGATTTTATTTTCAGAATGCCCGATGGATCGGAAATTTCCAGAGCTGAGAATCTGGATGGTATGATTTCAACGCTTGAATCGCTGCCAGCAGAATCGCTTGCCTATCACGCCAAAAATAATCATTTTTCAAACTGGCTATCGGCACGAGGGTACATTGAGGCAGCGAATAGTTTTAGAGAGTTCTCCCATAAAAAATTTAAAAATGTTGAGGGGAGAAGAAAAAAACACATCCAAACTCTTAAGAATGTAAAAAAGAAAACAAAGATTAAACCATTTGTTCCATTTAATGTAAAGTCACTCTATAGGGTTGATAGTATCATGAGGATAGGAAAGGGGTCTCTAGGGGGAAAGGCTCGGGGACTAGCATTTGCCAACACTTCTATTCTCAATGAAAAACTACGAAAAAAATTTCCGGATATTAACTTGAGAATTCCCAAGACCGTTGTCATTGGAACTGATATCTTTGATGAGTTTATGGATAAAAATGAATTGTGGGATATAGCTCTATCAGAATCTGATAACCAAAAAATAGAAAATATATTTCTCAAGGCCCGGTTATCAAGAGAGCTGATTTTAAAACTTAAAGATTTTATCGAAAAATCAGAGTTCCCAATTGCGGTTAGGTCCTCTAGTCTGCTTGAAGATTCACAGTATCAGCCTCTGGCTGGTATGTACGCCACCTACATGCTTCCAAACTCTCATAAGCATAAGAAAGAGCGTCTGAGTCAGTTATGCGAAGCCATCAAACGGGTTTTTGCCTCAACCTACTTTCAGGATCCTAAGACCCTGATGGATAATATGATACAGAAGCATGAGAATGAAAAAATGGCAATCATTATTATGGAGATGATTGGGAAAGCACATGATGATGTTTTTTATCCATCGATAAGTGGTGTTGCGCAAAGTTTCAACTACTATCCTGTATCTCACATGGAAAGAGATGAGGGCGTCGCATTTATTGCACTTGGACTTGGGAGGACCATCGCAGATGGAGAAAAATGTCTACGGTTTTCACCAAAGCACCCCAAAATTCTACCTCAGTTTTATTCCATTGAATCAACCATCGATAACTCCCAAAATTATTTTTACGCACTTGAGCTAAATAATGGAGAAAATCCTATGACAGATGGACTGACCAATAATCTGCGTCAGCTTGATCTGGATATTGCGGAGAGGCATGGTGAGCTTGATTGGATTGCCAGCACCGTCAGCATAGAAAATAATATTATTAGAGACTCACTCTCATACAAGGGACCACGGGTCCTCACCTTCTCTCCTCTTTTGAAGTGGGGAGAGTTCCCAATCTGTGAAATTTTAAATGAGTTGCTGAAAATCGGGCGAAATGCCCTAGGGTGTCCGGTGGAGCTCGAGTTTGCGCTAAATATAAATGAGAATGGAGATGATGAGTTTTGTCTGCTTCAGATAAAGCCGATGGTCATTGAAAATTTAAATACAAAAAGAAAAAAAATTAAACCTCAAAAGGAACAGTTTATATGTAAAAGTAATCTCGTTCTAGGGGATGGTTATATTAATGATATTAAAAATATTATTTTTATTAATCCTGAAACCTTTGAGCCATCAGCCACAAAAGAAATTGCGGAAGAAATTGAGAAAATAAATAAAAAAATAAATGAGCCCTATCTCCTAATTGGACCGGGACGCTGGGGAAGTGCAGACCCTTGGCTTGGCATCCCCGTTAGCTGGAATCAAATATCCCACGCAAAAGTTATCGTTGAGTATTCTCATCGGGATATGGATCCGGATCCATCTTTTGGAAGTCACTTCTTTCAGAATATTACCAGTTTGCATTTGGGATACTTTACATTAAATAAAAAAGAAGCGATGGGAATTGATTGGAGTTGGCTAAATGAACAAAAACAAATTCACAAAACAGCCTACCTTCACCATATAAAATTAGAGAATCATCTGTATATAGATATAAATGGGAGAAAAGGAAATGGATTTATCCTAAAGCCCATAGAGATAGAAGATAATATGGATGAACAACAGTCTACTGGAATCTAAACAAGGCCCTGATCTAGCATCGAGTCTGCAACCTTAATAAATCCAGCGATGTTTGCGCCACTAACATAGTTTGTCGTGCCGCCATCGTTTCCGTGCTCAAGACACTGAGTGTGAATCTCAGACATTATTCCCTTTAACTTTGAATCAACATCCTCTCGTGTCCAGTTCATCCTCATGCTGTTTTGAGACATCTCAAGCCCTGAGACCGCAACACCACCTGCATTGGCTGCTTTCCCTGGACCAAAAAGAACTTTATTGTCTATAAAATACTCAGTTGCATCGTATGTCGTAGGCATATTTGCACCCTCAACAACACACTTGCAACCATTCTCAACCAAGTCTTTTGCATTCTTGATATCAAGCTCATTTTGAGTTGCAGACGGAATGGCAACATCACATTTTACTGACCACGGCCTTTGACCTTCAAGATATTCACAGCCATACTTATCGGCATACTCTTTGATTCGTCCTCTCTTAATATTTTTAAGCTCCATAATAAATGAAAGTTTATCACGATCAATACCATCTTTATCGTAGATGGTTCCAGAGGAGTCTGATAGCGTTACTACCTTCCCACCTAAATCTAAAACTTTCTCTGTTGCGTACTGCGCCACATTCCCTGAACCTGAGACGGCGGCAGTCATTCCCTCCATGCTCATGGAATTAGCGGTAAGCATTTCATTCGCAAAGTACACTGCTCCATAGCCAGTTGCCTCAGGACGAATGAGGCTTCCACCCCAGTTTAGTCCCTTTCCAGTGAGCACACCGGTAAACTCATTTCGAAGTCTCTTATATTGGCCAAACATGTATCCAATCTCTCTTCCACCAACTCCAATGTCACCAGC
>CAZHKH010000128.1:0-3571 GCA_964532515.1 uncultured bacterium | reverse complement strand
ATTTTATTGTATAGCCTATCAGATGAGTGCATAAAACAATAGGCCGCAAGGATCATAAATATAGTCCCCGGAACGACTGGCATATAATAGCCAAAAAGTCCTATCCCAAAGAATATGATACCTAGAATAAGATATATTTTTCTTTTAATCATATAAATTTCAATTTTTACAATATTTTACATTGAGATATAAAAATAATTTGTAAATTTACAATAGAACTATTGAGGGAAATAATGAAAAAAATAAAATTAGTTATCATTCTACTTACAATTTCATCCTTGTTCGCTGAACCTGTGATGGTATCTCAAGACAATTCACTACTTGTTGCAAAAAATGTATTTAAACAATTTAGTGAGACCAAAGATATAAACGATTTTAATATAAAAGATATAAATGTTATTAAATCTGACGATAATGAAAACTTATTGTATATATACAATCTTGAGCCTATTGGATTTATTATTGTACCCGGATCCAACAGATCTCTTCCGTACTTAGCCTTTAGTTTTGAATCTAACTTTTCGTTAGAGCCAACTCCAGTACAGGAGATAATAGGCACATACATAAGAGAAATAACTCAGCAAATTGAATCTCCTCAGCCCATAAGAGAAGATATCCAAGAGCAGTGGGAACTGTATCTATCCCCGATTCCAGGTTTCCCTGAACTCAGAGATGTTGACCCTTTAATGAGTGCAGAATTTGGACAAAGTGGGGGATGGAACAACGAAGTTACCAATCAATTAGGTTTTAATGGCCCCGTAGGATGTGTAGCCGTAGCGATGGCGCAGGTAATGCACTACTGGGGACACCCTTCATCTGGAGAGGGTTCTAATTCTTACTTTGAAGATGATTTCGGAGAGATTGAAGTTGATTTCTCACAATCATTTTATGATTTTGATAATATGCCTGGCACTGTTCCATCAGCTGCTTCTCAACTTTTACTTTTTGATACTGGCGTTTCTGTTAATATGGACTATGACCAATCAGGATCTGGGGCCTGGGTCCTTGGTAGCTATCCATCAACAGAATATTCACTTGAATTTTTCTTTAAATATGATAGCAGTATATATCATATGTATAAAACTCCGAGCAATGAAGCTATCTTTGGTGATGCTCTAATGGCAAACCTAGATGTAAGCATGCCTGTTATAATGGTGGGCTATGAATCTGGCTATGGTGGACACGCCTGGAATGTAGATGGATATATCGGAGATAATTATCAGAATTTTCACTGTAATTTTGGTTGGGGTGGAAGTAGTAATGGCTGGTATAGCTTAACTAGTATGGGAGGATTTCCAGATGACCAGGGTGCCGTACTGAATATTTTCCCTAGAGATTTAGAAGCTCCAATAGCGCTATATGAATATGAAGTTGATGCCTCAACTGTTTATTTTTCAGATTTATCTAGCATGGTAAATGATTATGAATTAGAAAACTTCCATTGGGATTTTGGAGATGGAAATACTCTTGTGACAGAAACAGGAGAGATTAACTATACCTTCGAATTAACTGGTGATTACACTGTTACATTAATTGTAGAAAACATCTATGGAATGATGAGCGAACCTTATGCTGAAACTATCTCAGTTCAAGCTGCTGTCCCAGGAGACCTCACTCAAGATGGAAATATAGATATCTTAGATATTGTTTCGATGGTGGGCTTAATTCTAGGTGAAGCACCAACAGGATCTCAGCTTTTTATTGGCGATTTAAACTCTGATGGAATCATTAACATCCAGGATGTCATTCTATTGATTGGTATTGTTTTAAATGGACAGCAATAGTTAACTAAAATAATTCTATTTTCTATTGATCAAAGTTGATAAAAGTAAAAAGTTAAGTCAGTTCCAAGCCTGGGACCAGTGGACCTCTAAGCCAGATCACTTTGAATGGGAGTACACTCAAGAGGAGCATTGCTATGTAATTGAAGGTGAAGCTACTATTGAAACTGAAAACCAAACTATTACAATCGAGCCAGGCGATTATGTTGTCTTTCCTAAAGATTTAAAATGTTACTGGACGGTACATCAATTTTTAAGAAAGCACTACTCCTTTAAGTAGGGATACCTAGTGCCAGACACATCCAAAAGCCTTCAGGAAATATATGCCCCAAATGGTATATGTTTTGGCTGTGGATGCAAAAATTCTAAAGGACTTCAAATACAAAGCCATGTAAATAACAGCAATATAGTTGCAAGCTGGAAACCACAAGAGCATCATGAGGCATTTCCAGGGGTCTTAAATGGTGGAATTATTGGCTCTTTACTTGACTGTCATTCTAATTGGGCGGCGGCCTATCATATAATGCTTGATCAGAATTTAAATGAAACCCCCTGCACGGTAACCGCTGAGTATAGCGTAAAACTTAAAAGGCCGACACCAAGCAATCAGACCCTTAATATCGTTGCGGATTTATCTAAAATTGACAATAACAAGGCATGGATAAACTCATCTATCCTAATTAATGAAAAAATATATGCTACCTGCACAGGTTTGTTTGTAGCGGTTAGCAAAGATCACCCTGCGTATCATCGCTGGTAAAAGGAGCATATGAAGCAATTACTGCTTATAGTTATATTTTTCCTCTCATCCCTATCCGCTGATTCTGATGCTGAAAAAATGTCGGTTTCTGTGGGGATCACTGAAACTATGGGAATATTTGGAATGATTAACTTGAACTACAATATCAATTCTTGGGGCAATGACACAGATCGCTATTTTATAACCACAGGAGTATTTCCAATACCCTTTATTGGTGGAGCAGGAATTGGATGGAAGCGCTATTTTAATTCTTCTAGATTTTCGCCCTATGCCTCGGCTACTATCTTTGGAACATATCTTCTTGGCTGGTGCCAGACTGATAATTGCGATAATCAGCTTAAAGTAGGTGGGATGCTAAGCACATCTCTTGGATGTGACATGCAATTAATTAAAAGTAATAAATTTAATCTGCATCTTCAGGTGGGAGTGCTATCTCAATACAATCTAACTAATTTAGAAGTTTTTGAATCTCCTAGCGATGAGCCCGGGCTGTGGCCTGTTTTCAATTTTAAGTTCTATCGATAGATTAAAGTATTACTTTAACTAAATATATTAATATAATTAAATAAAGATATATAGGGTATGTTAAAAGAAATTTTTATAGATACAGATCAAAGTAGAAATCGCCTGCTTTTATACAATAAAAATAGCTCAACGCCCACTTTATTTCTTCATGGATTTACAGGAATGGCAGATTCCTGGGAAGAAGTAATCAAAAAGATGAATTGATATTCTTGGGCATGGGGGAAGTGCATTTAAAAATCTAAGTATCGATTACAGCCTTGACAATTGGTGCGATGATCTTTCTCAAATTTTAGATTCACTTGATATTAATAAAATCAATCTCTGTGGATATTCAATGGGAGGGAGGCTAGCAATTGCCTTTGCAGGTAGATACCCTGAAAAGATTAAGCAGCTTATTATTGAAAGTGCTAGTCTAGGGATAAATGATAATAAAGCTAAAAAGCAACGATTCAAGGAAGATTTAGAGCTTTCTCAGCTTATTGAGAGTGACTTAAAGAAATTTGTT
>CAZHKH010000127.1:0-3596 GCA_964532515.1 uncultured bacterium | reverse complement strand
CCTCCTTGAATTAAGGCATCATGGATGCTGAGGCCGCGTTCTTTCAACTGCTCAACAAACGCGATAAGAACGATAGCGTTGGTAACTACTAAGCCAACCAGGATCAGGATGCCCATCATAGCAGGTAGACCCAGCGTTCTGCCGGTGATGGCGAGAGCAACCAATGCGCCGATGAGGGCTAGCGGCAGGCTCAATACGATGACGAAGGGATTCCTTAGTGACCCCAAGCTGGCAACCATTACTAGGTAAACCAAGATGATACCCACAGCCATTGCCAAGAAGATGTCTTGAAACCCTTCGGCAATCTGCTCGAATACCCCGCCTGTAGTAATTTCTAATCCTGGCGGGAGAACTAAGGCATCGATACGGTCTTGCACCTTTTCTCCAATGGCCTGGGTGTTTTCGTCATCCAGAGAGCCGCTTATACTGGCTGAACGCTTTCCGTCTGTGCGGCTGATGGAGACGGGTCCCTTCTGGAAACTTATGTTGGCGACGTCTCCTAATTTTGCTGTTCCGGCTGGGCCTGAAATTGTCAGTGATTTAATAGAGTCAATAGCGTTCATCCGATTAGATTTCCCTCGGAGAACAACGTTCATTTGTGCCCCATCCAAGTTCATCTGAGTCACGACTTGGCCGACCATAAACTGGTTAACTTGAAGGGCAACGCCTCTAGCAGTGAGTCCCAAAGGGGCAACTGAACGTGGATCGACGTTAATGACGATTTCATCCCTTGCATCTGCAACATCCGTGTACAGGTTGACGATACCGTCGATATCACCAATATCCTGAGAGAGTTTTCGAGTCACCGATGAGACCGCCGAGTAATCATCGCCAGTAATATTAATTTCTAAACCACCCTGTGGTGGACCAGCGCTCAATTCTCTGATCGTCACTCTTCGATTTTTGTCAGAAGGAAACTGGTCTCTTAGATTGGTTTCAATGTTGTCTGGGGAACCCTCTGCCAATCGGACAAAGATATTTGCCTCGTTAAAGCCCCCTGTGAACTGCCCGGGGCCGAATGAGTCAGGAGGCGTGCCAACGGTAGTCAGGTACACTTCAGCAATTCCCCTGTCTGCAAGGTCAGCTAAAGCAGCTTCCACCAGATCTACCTCAGCGAAGGTGCTCTCAATGGATGAACCCCCTGGAAGAGCAACTTGAATAGTCACGTATCGCTCCCCACCACTCGGGAAAAGGGTAATCGGTATAACCAAAATCAGGCTTAAACTGGCCAATGTGAGGAAGGTGGCGGCGACTAAGGTGATTATGCGGTGGCGTAATGCCCATAGCAGCGATGGGGTGTACAACCGCAGCATCCAATTGTCTGGGATCTGAGCATCGTTATCGGTTGCGGGATCCACTGAGAGATCTCCAGGTCTCAGGAAGATTGTTCCTAATACTGGAACCGCGGTCAAAGCGACCAGGAGTGAAGCGATAAGAGCGAAGCTCACGGTGATGGCAAAGGGAAGGAAAAATGATCCTACTAGCCCCTGAATGAAACCTAGCGGGACAAATACGGCAATAGTCGTGAGGGTAGATGCCGTAATTGCAGGGGCCACTTCCCGTGTGGCTTCCAACGCGATCCGCGATCGATCTCCGCCGCGTTGAATATGTCTGTAGATATTTTCCAGAACTACAATACTGTCATCTACCACCCGACCTACGGCTATGGCGAGGCCACCAAGGGTCATAAAGTTCAATGACATACCTTGGAACCCCATCAGCAAAATGCCCGTCAGAATACTTAGGGGAATGGACATACATATGATAATTGTTGGACGGAGTGTTAAGCCTAATCCCTTGAGGATGGTTGGGCGAAGATTGATGAGGAAAGCAAAAACGGCAGCTATTGCGAAAAGAAATCCTAGTAGGGCTTCTCGCAGTAGCGTATCTATCTGGGCTTTGATTTCCGGTCCGTCATTGGATATCGTGACAATCTGGACATCCGGTGGAAGGGTGGCTTGAATGACTTCCAATTCTTTGAGGATAGCCTCCGTCACTTCTACTGTGTTCCCATCCGGTTCTTTTAAGACTCCAATGCCTAAGCTAGGTACGCCGTTAGTACGGGAAATGCTTGAAGCTCCACCTGGGCTGACGACAACCGTAGCGATATCAGACAGCAAGACAGGTCTAGGGAAAGTTGTTTCCGAAGTTGGGGAGTAACCGACGAGAGTATCGTTGATCCCTTCAAGGGAACTGTATATATTGGTGGTCCGAATAGGAAACGTCCGCCCGTCAGAAGTGACTGCCCCCGCAGGCACATTGATGTTGTTTTCACGGAGCGCATTTGCTACTTGATAAAGAGAAACACCTAGAGAAGACATCTTCTCTGGATCTATTGTAACCGACACCTGTTCTCGAACATCCCCCGAAATTTCTAAACTGAACACACCTTTTACCTGTTCGATAGCGGGTACAACACTGTTATCAATTAGGCGTTGGAGCTCAGAGATCTCGCGGTCACCAAGAACGCTGAATTGGATCACGGGGAAATTATCCGGGTTAACCCGTCCGATTTGGGGTTTTTGTACTGATTCAGGAAACCGGAGGTTACCAATGTTAGTTGTAATGGTGCGCTCCGCTTCATCCATATCAATACCGAATGTGAAATTGATTATGACCACTGAGCGATTCTCGGAAGAAACGCTTTGGATCCCATCCACACCATCGACCCCCAAGATGGCGTTCTCTATAGGGTCTGTCACGTCACGTACCACCGCTTCTGGGTTGGCGGATGGATAGAAGGTAGACACGGTTATTAGTGGGAACTCAATCTCAGGGAATAGTTCTACGGAAAGATTTTTATAAGTAAGAATTCCTCCTACCAGCACCATAATGATCAGCAGGACTGTCACTGATTGACGACGCAAGGCAAGCCCGGTAAGAAAACTCACAGATTGTCTCCATTAGCTAAATTGAATGATATAATATACATATAAGGCGTTATTTGTCAAATATATTCTATATTATGAGGATTGAGCGCATGCCCAATCGCTAACGGTACCGTCACGATGCTCATGGTGGTTTGCGTAGGACCGTTGCACCTATTTACTTCCGTGTTGTCACATATATTGGAACGATATTAGAGAACAAAAATTAGACGTGCGCCTACACCCGTTTGATATACAGATATATTGTTGGCAAATAGTGGTGTTTGGTCAAGGGTCGAGTAGAGTTAACGTAAATGGGCGGAATAGTTAGGTAGGTGAAGATTTGTGATGAGCAAGTTTTTCTTGCGAAAGGCAGTAAGTATCCCTATGATCAACAAGTTGCCTGCCAGAGACGTGGATCTGATCGGATCGGGTAAATCCAGAGCGAGGCGTGCATGACTACCAAAAGACTCATATCTTGGAACGTAAATGGCCTCCGTGCCGCCCATAAAAAGGGGTTGTTGGCTTGGCTTGCCGACGACAACCCGGACATCTTGTGTATTCAGGAAACGAAAGCTAATGAGGATCAACTTCCTGACGAAATCCGGGAAATACCCGGGTATAAAGCATATTTCGCCTCTGCGGAGCGTAAAGGTTATAGCGGAGTCGCCATATATTCCAAGACAGCACCGTTGTCTGTGTCCAAAGGATTTGGAATCAAGGAGTTCG
>CAZHKH010000126.1:0-3607 GCA_964532515.1 uncultured bacterium | reverse complement strand
CTATTTAAGCTTTCATACTCTGATCTTGAAAAGATAGAAAGAATGGCGGATAAATCAATTAATAATATCCTTGAATCAATTAATAATGCCAAGAATACACGATTCTCTCGATTTTTAAATGGACTTGGAATTAGAAATGTTGGAACTCACGCATGCAACCTACTTGAAAGACGTTTTGATGCAGATATAAACAGACTTGCATCTGCATCTGAAGATGATTTAAATAATATTCATGAGATTGGTGAGATTATGGCATCCTGTATTGTAGGATACTTTGCTAATCAAAGTAATTTAGATGATATTAATGAGTGCATAAATTTAGGTGTGACGTTTAAGAAAAATGAGGTGTCTAATGAGTTTAAAGATTTATCATTTGTAATTACTGGATCGTTTGAAAATATGAGTAGAGCTGATATTAAAAAGAAACTAGAGGGCTTTGGAGCTAGAGTTGCAAGCTCAATAAGCAAGAATACATCATATCTGGTCCTTGGATCTAATCCCGGTTCAAAATTACAAAAAGCAACTAATCTAAATGTTCCTATTATTAATAAAGATGATGTCACCTCACTCCTAGAGGGAATTTTACCAAGCTAATATGCCAATAGGAGAAATACTCTCGCTAGGGAGCGCGGTTATATGGGGATTCTCAGTATCATTATTTAAAATTATTGGTAATACCGTATCCCCCTATATACTGAACCCCGTAAAAAATACAATTGGAACCATTTTATTTTTGCTTACCTGTTTTCTAATCGGAAACAATCAATTTATTTATCAGCTCAGCATATATGATTATCTACTTATAGGATTAAGTGGTGTTATTGGAATTACAATCGCAGATGTTCTGTTTCTTCGATCATTAAATATTCTAGGAACATCTCGAAGCTCCATTATTAATACCATCTACAGCCCGATGGTGATTCTTCTTGCCTATTTTATACTTGGAGAAGAGCTTCGAATAATTCATTTTCTGGGTGGGGGATTAATTATTGGATCAATTATTTATCTATCAGCCAGTCCAGAGAAAAAAAATGTGGAGGATTTAACGCAGGGATTGATTTTGGGGGTTATCGCATATACTCTGATGGCTCTTGGAATTGTTATTATCAAACCAATACTCACTAGATGCGCAGATTCAATGTATACCCAGATGTGGATTATCCTGTATCGGCTGATACCCGGCACGCTTCTCTCATACGCTACTATGTTATTCATGCTTACCAAAACTGAAATAAAAACACAGTTGTCAGATAAAAAAATATGGCCTGTAATTCTTTTGGGATCATTTCTTGGGACCTATGTTGGATTTGCGATGTGGATTGTGGGAATGGCCAAAACATCAGCGTCGATTGCCAGTATCCTTAATCAGACTTCCACTATATTTATTGCCTTTTTTGGTTGGCTTATTTTAAAGGAAAGATTTTCTAGAAAAATGATAGTGTGTTTTTTAATTGCACTTTTAGGAGCATTTATTATTATTACCAATCCCTAAATTTTATTTGTGTAACAAATGATAAAAGAACGGCTGCAACCACATCATAAATGGGGGGTGCTGTTGGAAAACCAAAGTTCCATAGGGATACTAGCACAAGCCATATAATAAATTTAATTATTTTCGGGTCCATACTGTAAAGCTGAGCTCATCGCTAATATCATCCTTAGATTCAAGATTAAAATCTGATTTAATTTGACGAAAACTTATCGGAAAAAATGTATCTGTATCTGGGTAGCTTCTATTAATAAATGTGATGTGCAATATGTCAGCGTGGTTATAAAAAAATTTATATACTGACATCCCCCCAATAATATACATATCTAATACTTCCTTGTCATCGTTTAGTGACTCTATGCATTCTTCAATCGATTTATAGCTCTCAACCTGCTCTTGATTAGTACTGCTAATAACAATATTTCTTCGATTAGGAAGTGGCTTAATAGGTAGGCTATCCCAGGTCTTTCTCCCCATGATAATAGTATGTCCAGTGGTAAGCTTTTTAAAATTTTTAAGGTCTTCAGAAAAATGCCATGGCAACGCCCCATTTTTTCCAATCGCATTGTTGGTGTCTTGGGCCCAGATCATATGAATTTTCATATTAAACCGCTACTTCAAATTTTATTGCTGGGTGGTGATTGTAATTTCGTAACTCAAAATCATCAAACTCAAGATTCCAGAAAGGTTTTTTTGTAATTTCAAGTTGTGGAAGATCCATCGGTTTACGTTTCAGCTGCTCTTTTAGCCCATCAATATGATTTACATATATATGGGCATCATTGATATAATGAGAAAATTCTCCAAGGTCTAGACCCACTTCCTGTGCGAGCATCTGAGTCAATGCTGCGTAGCATGCAAGATTAAATGGGATCCCAAGTCCAATGTCTCCGCTACGTTGCGTAAGATGGCAATTTAATTTTCCATTAATAACATTAAATATAAAAAAGGCATGGCAGCTGGGAAGTGCTATCTCATCAAGCACAGATGGGTTCCATGCGGTAACCACCATCCTTCTTGAGTCTGGAGAATTTTTAAGCAAATTGATAATATCATCAATTTGATTGATGTGATCTCTTTTATACAATCCAGGTACATCAGACTCCGTATACTTCTCCCAGTTAACCCATTGATATCCATACATCCTTCCGATTTCCCAATTTCTTTCTTCTGATGTCCAAGCATCCCATATTTTGGTATGTTCACGTAAATTTCTAATGTGAGTTTCGCCAGATAGATACCATAAAAGCTCTCTTATGACGGATTTGAAAAATATTTTTTTGGTAGTAAGAAGTGGGAATCCTTCCTGTAAATCAACCTTATAGTGATATCCAAAATAACAAAGTGTATCAATGCCTGTTCTATTGTGTTTAAGAGTACCATTGTCTATAACATGTCTAACAAGATCTTGATACTGTTTCACTATAGACTCCTTTTAGTATCCCCAGTGTATATCTGTCTTGGTCTATTTATTTTTTGAGAACCTAAAACCATCTCTCTCCAGTGCGCAAGCCATCCGGGTAGCCTACCAAGAGCAAACATAACAGTGAACATATTTGTAGGGATTCCCATAGCTCTATAAATAATTCCAGAGTAAAAATCAACATTAGGATAAAGCTTGCGTGAAACAAAGTAATCATCCTTGAGAGCAATTTCTTCTAGGTTCCTTGCAATATTAAGTAATGGGTCATCTATGTTAAGACTATCTAATACCTGGCTAGCTTTATCTTTAATAACAGCAGCTCGGGGATCATAATTTTTATAAACTCGATGACCAAATCCCATTAATCTAAACTCTGAGTTTTTATCCTTTGCAAGATCAATATACTTCTTATAGTCCCCCCCATCATCCTGTATGCCCTGAAGCATTTCAATAACTGCCTGATTTGCTCCTCCGTGCTTTGGCCCCCATAGAGCGCCAATCCCAGCAGATATCGTTGCAAATAAATTTGCATGACTACTTCCTGCCATTCTTATTGTTGATGTTGAGCAGTTTTGTTCATGATCTGCATGAAGTACTAATAGCGTATTTAAAGCATCCGAAACAATATCATTTTGCATGTAATCTTTTTGAGGCTCCCCAAACATCATATATAAAAAATTCTCTACATAGTTTAG
>CAZHKH010000125.1:0-3653 GCA_964532515.1 uncultured bacterium | reverse complement strand
AAGGGAGACTTGTTTTTAGTGCAGGGGGGCATAAAAAAACAGACTTTATGTCTGCCTCAGAAAATAATTCTTATGCATTCAGTGAAAAAGGGAAGCTATCATCCTATCATCTGGCTGCTGCATTAGAATTTTCAAAAAATTTATACCTAGGAGCAGATCTTAAGTTTATTGGTGGGAACGATGAAATGATTATGGATGGAATTGAGCAAACCTACTATTTTAAGCCTAGGTATTCTGGGTCAAATTTAACTATCGGTCTTCTTCATGTTCTATCAAGGAACCTTCAATATGGAATATCTGTAGATATGCCGACATCATTAAAAGTTAAAGAACAGTATATAGAGTCAAATCATTTAGATAATGAACTATCATTTTCTCAAACCTATAACTATAATGTAAAAAAGCCCATCACATTTCATGCGGGAGCTGCCCTACTATTTAAATCGATTAATTTTTTCTATGAAGCTGAGCAAACTAACTGGAGAAATCTTGAATTTTCATCTGATGAGATTTATGAATCAGATTTTGAGCTTCCTGCATCTGTTATTATTAATCAAGAGATCAGAGATACATTCAGCCCTACTCTCTCTCATCATTTTGGGGCAGCAATGAGACTTCCATTTATTCCTATTCATTTATTTACTGGATATCAGCATATTCCCGTTCCGTTTAGCGATCAATATGATGACAACATCCAAGAGAGTTATAGTTTTGGAGTTTCTATTGCGATAAAAAACAATATTACCCTTCAAGCATCCTATGATAGTTACTCATGGAAATTTGAGGGGTCACCAGAAAGTTTTAATAAAATCTCCGTAGGGATTTCACTTCATGATATTTCAGGTTTTTAGATTTTTAAGATAAAAATCTAGTACCCCATATCCATTCCACCGCCACCCATTGAGCCACCACGGTCAAAAGATCTTTTTTGCCTTTCAAGTTCTCCGAAATTATATTTAAGAGTAATAGAAAATGTTTTTCCATTTCGAGAGCTGTTTACATTGGTATACTCTTCTCCACCCGTATAGCCTCCTGGGATATAGTCAACCCCAGGGATTAGAGGTTTGGTTCTTTTCATTGAAAAGCCCCCACTATCAAAAATATTAATAACATCAAGTGATAATTTAACTCGTTTTTTAAAAAGTGATTTTGTTATTCCAGCATTTGCCCAAATTGTACCCTTATCACCAAACATTGAACCATAGCCATCAGCCATTTTCATATAGTAAAATCCAAATTCAAGTCCAAAGTACTTTATATATTTTTCTGGTAAATTAATTTTACCATACATATTTAGGCCTTTATTGATCCCATTTAATTCAGAATCATCTGATCCATCTTGAACATCATTATACCAAAATCCACCCCCAATAGTTTGCCCCATAACCATAAAAAAATATTCTATTCCATAACTTGTTGCTTCATCTGCATTTCTAAATGTAAGCACATCAAAATCAGGATACTCATTGCTGCTGTACCACTCAATTTTATCTCTAACCGTATTTAAATATAGGTTAGTGTAGAAAAAACCCATTGGTATGGGTGACTTGTAAGATAATTCATAGTTTGTAGAATACTCTGGTTTTAGTTCAGGGTTTCCTAAGAATATAAAATAATCAGAGTGAATATCTCTAGGGAATGGTCTTATCTGTCTTGAGCCTCCATGATGTCCTCCTCCAGGCCTTTCCACTCGAGAACTAATTGCAAATTGCAAACTCTTTTTTTTAGTTAGATTATATGTAATATGAAAACTTGGATATAGGCTTGTGTAACTATCCTCAACATTGGTATTACTATTTTCTTTTAGTATTTGAGCATAGGCTCCCAGCTGATCTGTTGGATTATCTGTTAATTGGCAATTTTCACAGTTATCCTCATTAGGACAGCAGGCATCAAAACAATCTTGATATGAGTCATATTCTACAGCTCCGCAGTACCAATAGTCTGGAGTGCCAATAAATTGTATGTTTTTGCTTACATACTCAAATCTAACACCAGGCTTAATACTCCATTTATCACTAATCTGAGCATTATATTCAAAAAATCCACCATGAATATCTCTTTTATATTTATAGATATTATTCCCAGATACATATAAATCTGAATCATCTTCAGTATCCACAAATAAAGAGTAATCCATATTTTCATCATTGTTTGTTTGGTCAAAGTCATATCCCATTTCAAATTTTGATTTATCATTTATAGGATATACATATGAAAAATTTAATTCTTGAGATTCAAGGGCACTACTATGTGATGATATGCTTTCGTTACCATCTTCGATTACTTTATCATACCCCTCATCCACTGGATGAGTATCATACGAATACGAGAAAGATAAATTTTGATCTGGATTATCATAGGTTTTATCAGCTGAAAATGATATACCTATTTCATAATTCCCATCAGGCTCTTCTCCTTTAGAAACTTTATTTTTTATTTCTGGAAAAATAGTAGATTCGATACCTTCTTCACTTGAGCTATAAGCGTTATATCTACTTTCAAAGTTTAAAGTGATATCATTAGTTAAATAGTAATCTGTCCCTAATCTGAAAATTTGACCTTTTTTCTTTTTTTCATTTTCCCAATCAAAGTGGATATTGCTTTCTAAATCTAGTAAGGAATCTGGATGAGTGTAGATTGTATAGGCTTCACGAGATCCATAGTGATCTCTATATCTCAAGCTATTTGAATAGGATGAATATATATTGAATTTATTTTTTTTATAGTTTGTACTCAATGAAATTCCACCCATATCAAAAAAATTATGGTGGTGATTTTGTTTAGTATAAAGTTTAATTTCTCCGTTAAATCCTTCATCTTTATCTTTTTTAAGAATTATATTGATAATCCCGGCCATTCCTTCAGGGTCATATTTTGCTGATGGAGATGTAATAACCTCTACCTTTTCAATCATCGATGCAGGGATATTATCAACATCATTGCCCCCCTCACCAATTCTATTTTCACGACCATTAACTAAAATTTTTACGTTAGAGCTGCCCTTTAGAGTAACAGACCCATCTTGGTCAACAAGAACCATTGGAACATTATTTAGAACATCTTCTGCAGATCCACTAGATGCAAGGATATCACCAGATGGAGTGTAAACCAATTTATCGGTATCAAATTCAATTTTAGGTATATCCTCTGTAACGCTTACCTCAAGTCCTTCAATAGATTTTGGAATTAATCTAATTTCACCTAGATTCTGTCTTATTCCTGAAATAGAATTTAGGATAACATTTTCAACTGTAAATACCTCATAGGCAATAAACTGAACGAGCACAAAGAAGCTTCCCATGGGAACCTTATCAATAGAAAAGTAACCTTCAATATCTGTTATAGCTCCTGCTACTAATTCCTTAGTATCTAAATCATAAATTGAAACTGATGCATATTCAATAGGCTCAGCGGTATCTGCATTAATCACGAGACCGTCTATAAATCCAAGATTTGGATGTGAGCGATCATGACGATGACCATCTTCACCACCTCCATGAGCAATCATAAAAGATAACAAAAGTAATATAGAAATTAATTTATTCATTAGTTTTTAAACCTATGTTTTTAATGTTAGATACTCATTTGTAAAAAATGTGGGCCCTCAGGGACTTGAACCCCGGACAAACGGATTATGAGTCCGCTGCTCT
>CAZHKH010000124.1:0-3670 GCA_964532515.1 uncultured bacterium | reverse complement strand
GAGAGTCGAACTCACCAAGCCCATTTCTGTGCTTCAGCGGCTTTGAAGGCCGAGGTACCCACCGGGATAACATCCGCTTCCTTAAATTGAATATTAATAATCATTTACATCTACAACCATTGCGTTGTAGCCTGTCCTTGATCTAATTTTTTTTCGAGTACCCTCTGCATACTTCTTTGATTTAAAATATCCTTCTCTAACAGCATATAAATTTATATCCTTGGTAGAAAGATATATTATATCAATTCTTGTATTAAAATTCAAACTTAATAGTTCATCTCTAACCTGTATTGCATTTTCCATATCGCTATAGGCTCCAACCTGAACGGAATAGTGATACTTCTTCTTATTTTTTTGCTTTGATGTCAGTGATGCTTTAAGTTCTTCCACCGCTTGTAAAAGAGTATTCTTATCAATCTTATCACTCTGATTATTTTCAGTATCTGCCCTATCATTATCAAAATTATCTAATAGATATTTATCAAAAGATACATCAGAATATTTTTTCTTAAATGTTTGTATATATTGTCGCGCAGTATCTTCCCTCCCTGAGAGTGTCAAAGTTCTTAAATATAAATTTAAGCTTCTATTTATATGCTCTGAATTAGGATAGTACAAATTTATTTTTTTGAGCCATTTACTTGATTGGACATAAGATCCCTTTGTATAATAATATTCAGATATTTTCATAATGGCATCATCTGCATACTCCGAAGATTCATAGTATTTGAAAAACTTTTTAAATTTTTCAATGGATCTATCGATGTCCTTATCAATTAGAGCATCTAGAAACAACAAAGAAGGGATCTCTGAAAATTCATTTTTAAGTTCAGGCATGGCCTTTATGGCATTTTGAGTTTTTCCTGCGTATACCTCTTGTATTAGATCGTCTACTTCACTTTGGGAATATCCCCAAGTAAAAACAATAAATAAATAAAATAATATGTTATTCTTTATTGAGATCATTGTTGTTTAACCATAGGTAGTCTTCATCATCTAAATCAGAGGATGACAAGGATTTTGTTTTGCTCATTGCATCGGCCAATTCATCAAATTCTTTTTTAATATCATCGGGAATTTCATCGGATATATTTAATCTTAATTTAATTCTAACCATTTTAGCTAGAACAGATTCCTTCGCTCTATCTTTAATAGAATCCAATAAAGCTACTGATTTATCATTTTCTCCTTGACTAGAGTAATAGTCAGCTAAATCTATTAGTGCATCAATGTTATCAGAGTCTCTTTCAACCAAATCTTTTAATATGAACTCAAGTTCTGAGTATCTATCTAGTGCAAATAGCGAATCCTTTACTAAGTGAAGAACATTTCTAGATTGAGCTGGTTTGTTTTGAGCATATTTGATCCACATAGATAATGCCTTTGATAGTAAATCTTTAGCCTCTTCTAGATGCGTGTCCCCTTCTTCTTCTTTAGATTTTTGATATATGATTTCACTTTCATTACTGTATGAATCGCCCATCAGTTTATAGCATATCCCAAGGTCATTACTCATATTAAGCGCCTCTTCAAATAACGCCCTCGCTTTTATAAAATCTTCCTTTTTTAATTCAATTTGTCCCTGTTTTGCTATATAAAGACCTAATATTCTACTATCTAAGTCTCCTGTTATCTTTTGATAAGTTTGTAAATATTTTTTTGATGAATTCCAGTCATTCATCATTTTATATAATTCAACAAGTTCACTAAGCGCCCACTCGTTATGCTTATCTGTTTTTAGAATATCTAAGGCTTGCTCAATTGCATCATCTATTTTATTTAAGTTTTTGTAATCAAGTGAGATATTTTTGAGTAATTCAATTCTTTCATAGCTTGTCAAATCCTTTCTTATTAACAAACTTTTATGAACTTTAAGAGCTCTCTCGGGCTTCCCTATTTCTCTTAAAACCTGTCCAAGCTTCAAATATGCCTTAACGTTATTAGTATCATTTTTAATAAGAGCAAGGAGTGTTGAGTATGCTTCTTTTAATTTTCCTGTAAGTAGCTGGTCAAGTGCTTCGTAGTATAAATCTTTTTCAGTTTTTTTGTACTTGCTATTGTAATCAAAATTTATAAATAAAAAAACTGAGAGTATTACTACTAGTATAATTATACTAATAAATGTATAGCTCATAGGCTTATGTTATTTTCTTCCAGTTCATCTACTATCTCAAGTTCATCTTCAATTCCTTGATTTCTTAGGGCATCTAACTCAATTTGAATTTTTTTATTTTTTGATTTTAGAGTAATCGTTTCACTCTTCAGAGATATCATCTGTATTAGTGAAACCATAAATCCAACGATAACACCCAGGGTAAGTGTTATGAGAAGCACCATCCATACATTATAACCATCAGCCAGTATATCATCAACCATAAAAGGAATTTTAATTCTTGTAGGGTTGCCATCTATTGTGTTCAGCTCATTTAAAGCAATTAGAAAATAAATACTAGCAGATAAGATCATTAAAAAAAGAAAATATTTAAGCAACTTCATATTTATACTCCTGATAGACTCTAGAGCCAAAAAGTGTTACACCCCTGGCATCATTTATTTTTATATCAATTAATTCTCCAACGTTTTCATCATTTTTATCAAATACTACCCACATACCACCCTCTGTTCGACCTGACCATTGAGAATCTGATTTTTTGCTTACTTTCTCAACAAGCACACTAACAGTTTTGTTGATAAGAGATTTATTCTGTAGCAGCGTATTTTCTAATTGAATATCAATTAATCTTTCTAATCTCTCTTGTTTAATCTTTTCACTAATCTGTTCATCATACTGCGAGGCCTTTGTCCCTGGTCTAGATGAATATTTAAACATATAGGCAAAATTAAATCTGACTTTTTTTACAATTGCTAACGTCTCAAGGAACTCTTCCTCAGTTTCACCAGGGAAACCAACAATGATATCTGTCGTAATTGAGCAATCAGGCATGTAGCTTTTAATTTTATCAACCAATGCTAAAAACTCAGAGGATGTGTAAGATCTGTTCATGCGTTTTAATATTCTATCGCTACCTGCTTGAAGAGGAAGATGAACTTGATTACATATATTCTGATGTTTAACCATCACCTCCAACATATCATTATCTACATCTTGAGGATGCGGTGATGTAAAACGAAGCCTTTTTACTCCATCTATTTGTGCAACCTTATCAAGTAATATAGGAAATTTTCCCTCTGGAGTTTTATAGGAGTTCACATTCTGTCCAAGCAAAGTAAATTCAGAAAAACCATTCTTAACTCCATCCTTTATTTCATTTAAGATGCTATCAATTGGCCGACTTCTTTCTCTTCCTCTTGTAAATGGAACAATGCAGAATGTGCAGAATTTGTCGCAGCCTCTCATTATTGAGACCCATGAATTGACACCTTCGCTTCTTGATGGAAATAAATCATCATATATCTCAAACTTTGATAATTTTGTATCAACTAAATGATTTTTAGTCTCAGATCTATCTTTAATTATTTTAGGAATATTTCTATATGAATCAGGTCCAAGTATAATATCCACATACGGTTTATGCTCTAGTAATTCATCTTTTAAATTTTGCGCCATACATCCAAGAACACCAATTAGTAATGATGGGTTCTTTCTTTTAAGATGCTGAAAATTATCAAGTCGATTATGAACGGTCTCCTCTGCTTTTTCTCGTATAGA
>CAZHKH010000123.1:0-3724 GCA_964532515.1 uncultured bacterium | reverse complement strand
TTGGCAAAATAATGAATCATCTTAAATCAGAGCCCACTTGGACCGATGGTTCATATGTTATTAGTGAAATCGCCTAAGAACCTTCAATGACTTGAACATTTCATAGTCCATGTCAATGCCTGCAAATATCTAAGCGGTTCGTTCCTATAACCCTATATGTTAGTACGTTGTTTAACAGTCTTTTCTAGTACTTCTCTACTCCAGTCCGTCCCCAAAAGAAAGGGGATATCCTAATCCTGAGATTAAGAGTTAATATGGTCGTCAGCTCGAATGCGCCGCCGTTCACGACCTTTAATAGCTTCGATCACTTCATCCACACCCATTCTACCCACTGGACCAGATGCATACATTGATCCAAAAACTGTCCCTCCTCGTAAAACCAAGAATTCCATCGGTTGTGGATGTCTACCATGTTCATTATTGCCCCACCACGGATCAAACTCAGCCAATTGTGATTCCGTTAACCCATACGCTATTTGGAACGTAATTCCCATGTCTCTAATCATAGCGTCTGTAGATTCTTTATCGTCCACGGTACCAGCTAAAACTGCCGCACCTAGATGCTCAAGTTCTGCTAATCTTGCCTGGTAGCTGGCCAACTGCCGGCGACAAGGTGGTCACCAATGCCCTCTATAAAATAGGAGAACTAAATACCTGGTATTAACGCTTTCAGGAAGGGTAATCGGATCGTCGTTTGCAATCTCAAGGGTGATGTTAGGCAATTTCGAGCCTTGAAGTATTTTGGAACTCATGTATTCGTTTTGAATCCTCATCCCTGGCGGAAAAACTTGTTATTCATTCCATGCTTTCTAAAATGGTAGGCCTTAGCATTACTATACCACTTCGTATCGGGTCCATGAACATACTACAGACTATCTGAGCTATTAATCAAACTGTCAACCAATTCATGTGTTTTTTCAGGGGTAAGAGTCCCTATCCACGTACGCTGAATGTAGCCATTAGAACGAATGAATAAGGTTGTGGGCATGCCCAATATTTCATAGTCATCCATAACACGATCGTCGTCGGTAGTACCAGCTGGATAAGTTACGCCTACCTGATTGAGCAGCGCACGTCCCTCCGTGTTTGAACCAAGGCCCGAGAATTTACCCACGTCTAACCCCAAAACAAGGATCTTTCCCTCATATTCGTCATGTATTTTCTGCAGTTCTGGCATCTCAGCTTTGCAAGGAGGGCATAATCCAGCCCAGAAGTTCAGTACAATTGGTATATCTTTGGAGATAATATCCTCGAATTGCACCTTAGACCCACCCAGTTCATCCTCTCCTTGATAAACCTCTAACGTAAAATCCATCGCCCTAGTCCCAGATTCGAATCTGTCATCCAATCCACCTCCACAACCCACTAAAACCATCAGTAGGGCAAGAAATGGCCCCGATAATTTAGCGGAATCGATCCACATAAGGTCAGGCTTGTTCTGACCAATAGGCCCAGCGCATGGCCTCACATTTTTCTAGTAAAACTCCTCTTATAACTTCTATATGAGCGCACCCAACCAAAGCAAAAGCTTGTTCCAAACTATAGTCTCCAACAAAACCTACGCTCCTGTGGTAATTGCCACCCACCACAACACGAGATATGCCAGCCAAAACTATACCTCCAGCGCATAGTATACAAGGCTCGCCAGTGCTATATAGAGTGGATCCAGATAGCTGACTATGTATTAGTGGGTCTACTTTTCTTATCGCGTCCAATTCAGCATGGGCAGTTAGGTCTAAGTCCGAATTGGCTCTATTACGACCCCTGGATATGATATTTCCATCTTTAACTATTATGGATCCTACCGGTGGATTCCCTTCTTCTCTTCCCTCTAGAGCTTGCTCTATAGCTAGCAGCATATAATCTTCGTGAATAATGCCCCTCCGTTTTATTGTTTCCTAGATTGCTCTGCACGCCAAGCCCAGGTTATAGCTTCACATTCTTCTACCAACACCCCTCTTAGTACCTGTATCCCCGGGCGATCAACGAGTTGAAAAGCTTTATTGACACTGTAATCACCATATTGGCCCCAGTTGGGATTATAGTTCCCTCCCATAACAACAACTGATATGCCTGCAAATACAATCGCACCTGCGCACATCAAACAAGGCTCATATGTGGTGTAAATGGTACAGCCTTCTAAACTCAACTTTCCAGAATTCTTTATGGCCACGGTTTCAGCATGAGCAGTAATATCCCTCTCACTTATAGCCAAATTATGGCCCTTAGCAATGACAGTTCCATCTTTTACAACAACTGCCCCAACAGGGGAATTGCCTTGCTTAAGAGCTAGTGAGGCCTCACCTAAGGCAATATTCATATATTCTTCATGGCTCAACAAAGTAACACGTCCTTATCAACACTCGTTTGTCGGTTTATATCTGCGAATCTTTGAATCATCTTTCTATCCATATCACCAAACTTTCTACACTATAGTTAAATAAATCCATACGACTTTACCTCTCCGATTAACTGCTTCTTTACTTCTACGGTCAAACTAGATATAGGCATCCTGGGATTGCCACATTCTACTTCATATCTCTCTTCACAAAGTACCTTGCAAAAAGATTGCATACCGTACTTAGAGGCAAGTCCCACTAAAATATTCCCCTTTCCTTGAAGTTCCTGCGCCCTTACCATATCACCAGACTTATACGCATCATAAATCCCCACCCAGATCTCTGGGAACACTATCAATGGCCCATCGACGACTCCAGCGCCACCAGCAGCAAGAGTAGGCAAGAAAAGGGACCCATGACCGGTAAAAGTATCTATGCCAAGTTCTGAGAATCGCCAAATATTACTAAAATCTGGGGCCGAATGTTTAACTCCAACTATTTGTGGTACAGCATCCTTAATCCGGCCTAGCATTGGAGCGTCAAATTCCACTCCGGTGTATTTAGGTTGGTTATAAACAAAAAAAGGCAAATCTCCAGCAGCGTCAGCTACAATTCTATAATGATCTATGATCGCCTGCTCGGACGGTTTATAAAAAAATGGTGGCACACAACATATGGCGGCAGCTCCGGCGTCAGCAGCAGCCTTGGCCATACGAGCTGAACTATCGGTAGTCAGGCTCCCAATGTGCACCATTGCAGCCGCTCGCCCTGCACACATATCGGCTGATATCTCGGCCGTTTTTATAATCTCATTCTCTGTCAATAAAACACTTTCACCAGTCCCGCCACTTACCCAAAACCCATCAACTCCAGCGCTAATGTTGGATTCCATAATCGCTCTAAAGGACCGTTCATTAAACATGCCATCCGAGTCAAAAGGTGTTATGGTCGCCGGTACTACACCACTAAAGTTAGTCATCACTAAACTCCTTTTCTGCTCTAATTAGTAACTCTCCAGATGATCCTACGATTGCCTTTTGTCCTGGTAAAACTACGACAGACGAATCGAATTCGCATATCATAGCGGGACCTTGAATTTCATCTCCTTGAAACAGCCTGACTCTGTCGTAGTGTGGACATTCTAACCATCCATTTGCCTGCTTGAAAAATACAGAGCGCTTATCTACCAACGCTCCAGTTAGATTTCCACTACCTATGGGAAGGTCTGCCGACCTGGGCTTAGGTATAATGCCAAATCCCCTGGCTTTTACATTCACTATTTCTACAACTCCGTTAGAATCACTGTGACCATAATTACGTTCATGTATTAAATGAAATCTGGATACAATCTCCTCTAGATGGTCAACGGTATCAATGGACCTTTT
>CAZHKH010000122.1:0-3762 GCA_964532515.1 uncultured bacterium | reverse complement strand
ATAACTGTACAATCAATACTGAATTTAATACAAAACCCTGGAATGATTGTAGAAGGTAAAATTATTTATAACCAAAAGGGTCAAAATCAAATTGATTTGTGTGGAATAGATAAAAACAGTATTGAAATGAGAAAAATAAGAGGTAATGATATTTCATATATATTTCAAGAACCAATGACAAGTTTGTCACCAGTACATACTATTGGGAATCAAATAATGGAAAGTCTAATTGTTCATGGTGAAAACAAAAAAAACAAAGCTAAAAAGAAAGCTCTAGAAAAGCTTGAATTAGTAGGTTTTTCAAATCCACTACAAATTTATGATAGTTATTCTTTCAACTTATCAGGAGGAATGAGACAAAGGGCAATGATAGCTATGGCATTAAGTTGTGAACCATCTATCTTAATAGCTGATGAACCTACAACGGCTCTAGATGTAACTATACAAGCTCAAATCTTAAATTTATTAGATAATTTAAAAAAAGATTACAATACTTCAATTATTTACATTACCCATGATCTGGGAGTTATAGCTGAAACAGTAGAAAGAATATATGTAATGTACATGGGTAAAGTTGTTGAATCAGGTACAGTTAAAGAAATATTTGGCAACCCTTTACACCCCTACACTAAAAGCTTGCTAAAATCTATACCAAGAGTTGATATTGATATTGAAAAATTAGATGCTATTGAAGGTAATGTTCCTGTTCCACTAAACCCTCAATGGCAATGTGGTTTTTTTAACAGATGTTCTGATGCAATTAAAGGTAAATGTGATAAAAATATTCCTACTTTATCAAAAATAAAGAATCAACAAGTTAGATGCTTTTTATATTCTGAAAACAAAGAAATTAAAGATGAATGGGAACAGTACACTTAACAATAAAAATTTAATTACAGTAATTAATTTAAAAAAATTTTATAAACTTAGACATAATTTTTTTGAATCAAAAAATTTAGTAGTAAAAGCAGTTGATGGAGTTAGTTTTGAAATTCCTAAAGGGAAAACTTTAGGTATTGTTGGTGAGTCTGGTTGTGGAAAAACAACTTTGGGTAGGTGTTTGATTAGAGCTATAGATCCTACAAATGGAGAAATCATTTTTTCAACTTCTGACCAAAAACAAGTAGATATAAATAAACTTGACAGTAGTAATTTAAAAAGATATAGGAAGTATTTTCAGATGATTTTTCAAGATCCATATTCTTCACTAAATCCAAGATTAACTGTTGGAGAAATAATTAAGGAGGGTTTATTATATCTCAATAATAATAAAATTAATTATAATGAAAAAATCATAGAGGCTTTAAAGATAGTTGGATTAGAGGAGCAACATTTCCATAGATATGCTCACGCTTTTTCAGGTGGACAACGACAAAGAATAGGTATTGCTAGGGCGCTGATATCACAACCTGAGTTTATAGTATGTGATGAAAGTGTATCTGCATTAGATGTTTCTATTCAAGCTCAAATTATAAACCTATTAATAAATTTACAAGAAAAATATAAATTAACATATTTGTTTATATCCCATGATTTATCAGTAGTTAAATATATTTCAGATTATGTTGCAGTAATGTATTTGGGAAAGATAGTGGAAAAAGGTGAAATAAAGCAAATATTCAGCAATCCAAAACATCCATATACACATGCTTTATTATCTTCTGTTCCCGTACCAGACCCTTTTAAAAAAAGATTTAAAAAAATTTTACCTGGTGAACCTCCTAATCCAATTTCACCTCCAAGTGGGTGCTCATTTCACCCAAGATGTGAATTTGCTAAAGATAAATGTAAAAAAGAAATACCAGAATTCACTCAAATAGATAATAATCATATTGCAGCTTGTCATTTTGTTAATGATTTAAATTTAAAAAAATTATGGTAGATAATAGAGATAATATTGTGTCAGATAAATTGATCCTTAATTACCATTTAATGCATCCAGGTGGTGGCAGTAGGCCTGGTGATCCGAATATAGCCTTTTATTTAGAAGGTAAATTTCATCTTCATTATATTTTGCGTCATCCTTGGAAAAATAAAATATCATATTCATTCATACATGTCACAAGTGAAGACATGTTGAATTGGAATTGGGAAAATACAAAACTTCAGCCTTCCTTTACAGGACACGGTATGTTCAGTGGAACTGGTTTTATTACTAAAGAAGGAATACCAGCTGCAATATATTGTGCTACAGCTTTGAAGAAAAAAAACACTTATATTACTTTAGCTAAAGATAGACATATTACCAGTTGGAATAAACCATATCCATTACTACCTAAGGGGGGTCCTGATGGTACAAACTTCTTATTATTAGGGGATCCTGATTGTTTTCTATATGAAGATAATTATTATGCATATTCAGCAATGTCTTCTAGTTCTAATTCAACAAATCCTAGTAAAACTACTGCATTAGAAAATGTAAAACTTTGTAAGTCTAAAGATCTGATCAATTGGTTTTACGTTGGGTCATTTTTAAAAAAAGACCTACCTGAAATTTCTAAAGGGGAAGACCTCTCTTGCGCTAATATGTTCCCTATAGGTAATAAATGGATGATTTTATGCATCAGTCACTCCATGGGTTGTCGCTATTATTTAGGTGAATGGGATCATATAAATGAAAATTTTATCCCAGAAACCCATGGGCGTATGAATTGGCGGAGTAATGGACAATCTTTACTTGACCCTGTTTATCGTGATTTTTTTGCTCCTGAAACTTTACTTACAGGTGATGGAAGAAGAATTATGTGGGCTTGGCTCGCTTCTCTTGAAAAGAATATTGAAGATAAAACTATTCAATCATTACCTAGAGAACTTAGTCTAGATTTGCATGGTAATCTACTAATTAAACCATTAAGGGAATTAGAAAAACTTCGTTATGATCCCATTAAATTTGAAAACATAATAGTTGGAGATAAATCATTTGAATTTAAGAAAACTATTATTAATGATGAATCAAGATATAATTTAAAAAATTTCATTTCTCATATTACAGAATTGAAAGGTGATTCATATGAAATTAATATTAACATTGACAGGACTGAATCAGAAAGAAGACGTTTTGGTTTTTTACTCTTCTCCAATCAAGAGTTTGATGGACTTCCCATTTTAATTAGGCCAGAATCAGGATTAATTTCGGTTGGTGAAACTGAAGCACCATTTTCGTTATCAAAACTACCTATAGATGAAAATATTAATATTCGTATTTTTATAGACAAGTATTTAGTAGAATTTTTTATTAATGATCGACAAGCAGCTGTAACATCATTTATGAGATTTAAAGAAAGCGGATTTGATTTTAATGCATATGCATATTCTGGCGAAGGAGATAAACCTATGAATATAAGAAAAATTGAAATTTGGAAAATGAGACCTACAAATAAAGGTTTTTTAAAAGCAAGAAAAAATCCAATTTGGATTCCAAAAACAAATTAATAAATTTAAAATATTGTTTTAATTCAATTTATCTCAATCTTATAAAAAATATTCATGTAAAATAGTACATAAGTCTATATTTTAACATGAAAATTAGAAATGAAAGACATAGGTGACACACCAGTTTCCATACTGTATATCTGACCGTCTTTAAATACATATACTATCATTACAGCTTCCTTAGCACCACTCTCAAACTCAATAAATTGGCCTGTATTAGGAATTTGTTATGCATGGCATGAGATATTCCAATTTCATGAAGTCATAAAAAAGAACGTCCTTCCTGATTTTGCTTTGTTGCTGTTTTTAATTACGATGTTTAATACTTTG
>CAZHKH010000121.1:3291-3772 GCA_964532515.1 uncultured bacterium | reverse complement strand
TCGAAAAAGATGGTAAGAAATTTACATATGACCTAATAGATAAGGAAAATCAAAATGATAACAATGTGCAAAGGAGAAAATAGATAATGGCTAAACTCCTATTCATATTACTGTTATTAGATATTGGATTCACTCAAGATGAGTATCCTTATTTTTCAGATCCTGCAAAACAATTAGCGTTTGAAAAACAAAGAATCTATATATATGAGAGCAGTACAAAAGAAATGATATTGTCTGGAGGTGGAAGTGAATTTAATTATTTATCTTTATTAAATCCTTGGCTTTCAAACTATTCTCAGCAATCTTTGTTTTTAGAAAGTGATATTAATACAAGCTATAAATATGAATATACATTTGATATTACTCAGAACAATAAAACCTTAAGTGAAATTGACTTTCTATATATAATTGGCTTAGAAGAAGAAGTGAACTCAATAATTGATTCCTATAATAATTCAAAAGAAGTAAAAAAATATAATGA
>CAZHKH010000121.1:0-3281 GCA_964532515.1 uncultured bacterium | reverse complement strand
GTATTACACCTATAAAGATAATCTGGGAAAATATTATTAGAAGGAAATGAAATTATGGAGAATAGCTTTGCCATCAAGTATTTTATTTTTTTTAGGTGAATATATTGACTCTAGTGGCGCTGTTTCACTTCTAGGGGCTTTATTTTGGTTGCCCACAAGCTTTAAACTTGCCTTTTTGGAGAAACAGAAACCAGAAAAAGTTGCACTACCTCAAAAACCACCAATAAAACAGACCCTATCATCAAAACAATTAACTTCACTCTCAGAGTCTTACAATCTCAAATTATATAAACAAATAGCTAATAACTAACCCCCCTACCCGTACACCTTTAATCAACACTTGATAATAAGTGCCCTTAATTTTGAAAGTGCCCTTAAAATAGTGCCCCTAATCTGCTATTGATCGACTTGGAGTGATTTGATTTGAATATCTGTATGGAATAAAAAAATCCCATCTTGTAGAAGGGATTTCTTGTTTAATGAGAGTCGGAACGGCCAGATTTGAACTGGCGACCCCCTGACCCCCAGTCAGGTGCGCTACCGGACTACGCCACGTCCCGCAAAATTAGTCTTTTAATTCGTCTATACCCTTAAGAAGGTCTGCCAATCCAATTTTAAGCTTTTTTAGGACTTGAAGCTCATCTTGGCTTAGCATTGGTAGAACTTTCTTAATGGATTTCTGTACTTGTCGTTCTTTCTTGTGTGTCTTTAGATACTGCTTGGCACCCTTGATCGTAAACTTTTCTTCATGTAATAATTTCTTAATCTCTAAAAGATTATCGATATCATTCTGTCTGTAGATTCTGTTTCCTGCACTATTTTTATTTGGCTTTAAATGAGGAAATTCTGTTTCCCAATAACGAAGAACGTACTGCTTTAGACCTGTTAGATCACTAACTTCACCGATTGAATAATATAGTTTTTTTATTTGTTTTGCTTGCATAATTAGAAAATTTTTGTATAAAGTTATACTTTAAGTTTAAGATATAAATATCTTAAAGTCAAAGAAAAACAATTCAACAGTTAAATTATTTTATGAAATGCTTCTATTTTGAGGTAAATCTATTTAGAAATCGGGTAACTGTATTAAGGGATGTAATGCAATCTTCTTTCATCTTTTCTCGTCTATCAGAGTTTATTTTTCTTATAATGCTATCGCTCCTGTCAATTGAATAAATATTATTTCTTCTAACTATGGTGACCTCAAGAGATTCTTTAATATTATCATGCTTTTGAACATAAATATTTTTATATCCTGCGCTCAAACAGTGATCATAGACCCTTTGATTTAAAACTCCAAATGGAGGGGCTATGGAAACAACTTCTTTCCCTGTTAGCTGCTCAATAACATCTTTTGAGTTTATCAGCTCATCACTGATTTTATCTGAGCTTATTGAGTCTAAAAAACGGTGAGTAGCGCAGTGACTGCCTATCTCCCAGTCCCCATCGCTAAACAGTTTTATCTGCTCCTGATTTAGATGTTTGTATCTATTTAAAAAAAATGTTGAGTCCCAATCATTGTATCTTCCTATATAGTCTGTTATTGGAAAAATAATTTTCTTTTTTATTTTAGACTCATTTAGATAATCAAATGCAAATCTATAAATATTCTCATATCCGTCATCAAAAGTGATTGAGATATCTAAGTTTGGGTCTTTATCGATTTCATTATTAATAATATCAATATGATTTTTAAAGTTAATAGGATGGACCTTATTGATACCAAATTGGGGGTTATAACCTAAATTATGATAATTTAGACAAATCTTTTTCATACTAGGGAAATCAAACTAATTAAGGATATCCAGAACAGGGGTATAATCTAAATCAAAAGAATGAGCGACACCCGGATGAGTCACCGTTCCCTTATACACATTTAAGCCATGCTGCAGAGATTTATTTGCAGTAATTGATTTTTTATATCCATGCTTTGCTATCGAGCGAATATATGGAATTGTTGAATTGCTAAGTGCCATCGTGGATGTATAAGGAACGGCTCCAGGCATATTTGCTACACAGTAGTGAAGCACATCATCTACAAAGTAAGTTGGATTGGAATGAGTAGTGGGTTTGCATGTCTCAACACAGCCACCCTGATCAACAGCCACATCAATAAGAACTGAACCTTTCTTCATCATTTTCAACATTTCTCGTGTAACTAAATTTGGAGCTTTGGCTCCTACAATTAGTACAGCGCCAATCAAAAGGTCTGTCTGAGGAAGCAGCCTTTCGATGTTGTGGCTATCTGAGAATAAAGTTGTGACATTGGGAGGCATCACATCGCTCAGGTACTGTAATTTTTGTACATTTACATCTAAAATATTTACTTTTGCACCAAGACCGGCAGCTAGTTTGCATGCATTAGAACCAACAATACCACCACCAACAATAGTCACCGTCGCTGGTTCAATGCCAGTTGATCCGCTGAGAAGTACTCCTCTTCCCCCCTGGTTTGACTCTAGGCACTTTGCCCCATTGTGAACAGATAATCTTCCAGCAATTTCACTCATTGGAACCAATAGGGGAAGAGTTTTATTTTCTGTTTGAACTGTTTCGTAGGCAATCGCAATGCAATTTGATGAGATAATGCTCTCTGTTAATTTTCTGCTGGCTGCAAAATGGAAATACGTAAATACAATTTGTGATTTTTTGATTTTTGACAGTTCGGCTTCTTGTGGCTCTTTCACTTTAACAATCATATCACTTTCACCGTAAACCTCATCAAGAGTACCAACAATGCGAGCACCATTTTCTTTATATTCATCATTGGAAAAACCACTCTTGACTCCCGCTGACTCTTGGATTATAACCTCGTGGCCATCATCTACAAGGGTGCGAACGGCATAGGGTGTCATGGACACCCTATTTTCGTTTTCTTTTATTTCGATTGGTACGCCAACTACCATAATGATTTAGCTGTGCTGCTTCTTCTCTAGAGCCTTAATGCTAAAGTTGAGGCGATTGTTGTCATCAATTTTCATTAGTTTGACGTCACCCTTCTGCCCTAGCTTTAGAACGTCCTCTACTTTTTCAACTCTCTCTGCTCTTAGCTCTGAGATATGAAGAAGCCCCTCTTTGCCGGGAGCTATTTTTACAAAGGCTCCATAATTCTGAATACTTACAACCTCCGCCTCGTAGGTTTTACCTACTTCAGGAACCATTGAGTATCCTTTCATTATTTCAAAGACCTTATCAAGCTTCTCTTGATCTGTTCCTAGAATTAATGCAAGTCCAGAGTCTTCAATGCTAATATCCACCTCATACTCTTCCTGAATTGCTTT
>CAZHKH010000120.1:0-3788 GCA_964532515.1 uncultured bacterium | reverse complement strand
TAGGATTTAAAGGCTCAAGAAAAAGCACACCATTTGCAGCATCTCAAGCAGCAGAAGAACTAGCAAGAGAGGTTATGGATAGAGGTTTAACAACAGTTGAAGTTAGAGTGAAAGGACCTGGTGGTGGGAGAGAATCTTCCATACGTTCGCTTAGAGCGGCAGGATTAAATATTACAAGTATAACAGATATGACACCGATTCCACACAATGGGTGTAGACCACCTAAAAGAAGAAGGGTATAATTTAAATTATGGCAAGATATACAGGACCAAGAGCAAGAATTTGTAGAAGATTAGAGTTCCCAGTTTTTGAATCTCCTAAATTTGGAAATCCTAGAAAAAATTATCCTCCAGGACAACATGGAAATTCAAGGAGAAGAAAATTATCAAATTATGGCATTCAATTAAGAGAAAAACAGCGTATGAAATATATGTATGGATTGCTTGAGAAACAATTTAGAAATTATTTTAAAAAGTCTCAAAAAAAAGATGGTCCTACGGGTCATAATCTTTTAATCATGTTAGAATCTAGATTAGATAATACTATTTTTAGATTAGGATTTTCAGCAACAAGAAGAGCTGCGAGACAATTAGTTACTCATAAACATTTTATGGTAAATAATAGAGTAGTAAATATTCCATCTTTTCAGCTTAAAGAAGGTGACATTATTTCAGTAAGAGATAAGAGCAAAAAAATGGAAATTTTTCAAGATTCTCTAAGAAAAGTACAAGGAGACAACCCAATGCCATGGCTTGAAGTTGATAAAGCTAAGCTTCAAGGAAATTTTTTATCAACCCCAGAACGAGATGAAATAGTTGAGCCATTAAATGAACAATTAGTTGTTGAATTATATTCAAAATAATTAAAAGGAATAATAAATATGTCAAAAAGTAAGCATTTTTCTGATATTAATGTAAAAGTTGTAGATGATTCAGATAATACCCTCCAATTAGAAGCAGAACCTTTTGAGAGAGGATATGGTGTTACAGTAGGAAATAGTTTAAGAAGAATTTTATTAACTTCGATTCCTGGAGCAGCCATAACATCAATTAAAATTGATGGTATTCAGCATGAGTTTACAGCTATAGATGGTGTAAAAGAGGATTTAACAGAAATAGTATTAAACTTAAAGGAATTAAGATTTTCAATGAAAGAGGAAGGTCCAGAAACAATAAGTTTCTCAGTCCAAGGGCCATGCATTCTTAAGGGTAAAGAATTAAATAATTACCTGAATGATTTTGAAGTATTGAATGAAAGTCATCATGTAGCTGAAATTACATCTGATAAAAAGTTTGACTTTGAAATGAGAGTACAAAGAGGAAGGGGATATTCATTAGCAAAAAACAATAAAAGATCAGATGATACCATCGGAACAATCCCTATTGATGCGCTTTACAATCCTATATTAAATGTATCTTGGAGCGTTGATCCTCTTGCAACTTCTTCAGAAGGACATGAAAAACTATCTCTATTAATTGAATCTGATGGATCTACAAATCCAAAGGATGCTATTAATCATGCAGCAAGTATCGCAAGAGAGCATTATGCTTTTTTCCTTTTTGATGATTCTCAATCAATTAAGGCTGTAGATGACAAAGAGCTTTCTGAAGCACTTGAAACAAAGAATTTATTGCTAAAAACAATTGATGAGATGGAGTTGTCGGTTAGAAGCCATAATTGCTTGCAAGCAGCAGGGATTAAAACAATAGGCGAATTAGTTTCTAAAGATGAAAGTCAGATGCTTAAATTTAAAAACTTTGGTAGAAAATCCTTAACTGAATTAGTGGCAAAATTAAGTGAATTAGGTTTAGAATTTGGTATGGATATTTCACAATACATGAATATAGAGTAAGATTATGAGACACTTAGTTAAAGGTAGAAAATTAAATAGAACTGCAAGTCATAGAATTGCCTTAAAACGTAATTTAGCTATGTCATTAATTGAACATAAGAAGATAAAAACAACTCTTCCAAAGGCTAAAGAATTACAAGGATTTATTGAAAGATTAGTTACTTATGCGAAGAAAGGGAATCTAAGTAGCCATCGATTAATTACTCAAAAACTTCCAGGGAAATTAGGGAAGAAAATGACAAATATATTAATCCATGATATTGCTCCAACTTATTCAGATAGATCAGGCGGATATACAAGAATCATCAAGTTAGAAAATAGAAAAAATGATAATGCCCAAATGTCTATTATTGAATTTGTAGCTTTAAAAGCTCAAACAGAAACGGACGAAGAAACAAATCCACCTAAAGATAAATAAATCTTTACCCCTATTATTTCTATTCAGCTTTATATTTTCATTTATTGATAATATAGAATCTTCTATATGGGTAGAAAGACATCACCTTTACAATAAATCTTCAATAGATTCATTGATTTTCCAAGCTTTTGAAAACAATATTAGTAATATTTTTATACAAGTCAGGTCTAGAGGTGATGCTTTGTATAAATCTGAAATAGTTAAAACTAATAATAATATTGAAAGTAATTTTGATCCCTTAGAATATTCTTTAATGTTGAGTGAATTACTAAATATTAAAGTACATGTTTGGATTAATACATATTTAATATGGTCATCGCCATCTCCTCCTGATGATAATTCTCACATATACTATTTAGAATCTGAGTGGTTTGAAAAAAAACGAAATGGAATTTCTGATGTTGATTTAATTAATAAAAAAGAAATGATAGGCGAAGGACTATATCTATCTCCAAATCATCCCGAAGTGAATAAATATATTTATAAGGTAGTTAAAGAATTAATAGAAAATTATCCAAATATACATGGAATTCATTTTGATTATATTAGATTTCAAAATAATAATTATGGTTTTAATGAAGTAGGGGTTAATTTGTTTAAAGAAAAATTTAAATTTGATCCTAATATTATTATTAATAATTATAATGATATAGGTTTAGATAAATTTGAGGCAGATTCTCTTTATAATTTATGGAATGATTATAGCTGCAATAACATTACCAATCTACTTAGGTCTGTAAAGGAGTATTTAATTTCTACTAATTCAGATATTCTAGTAAGTGCTGCGGTTAAACCAAACCCGATAGAAGCAAAAAATAGATGGCATCAAGATTGGATTTATTGGATAAAGAACGATCTTTTAGATTTTGCAATTCCAATGAATTATATGTCTAATAATTCTACTTTTATTAATAATCTTAGAAAGATTAATTCAAAAGTTGAAGCTGATAAAATTATAGTTGGGATACCACTATATAATCAAGATGAAAATATGATTGCAAAAAAAATTATTTTGTCAAAATATAGTGGATATAGTAAGATATGTTTATTTTCATATAATTCTATGAATAATAATGTAAACTTAGATCTCATTAAATATGAGTATTTAAATAACAAATATATGATAGAGGATTAAAATTTGAGCTCTGAAAAAAATATATCAGCAAGTATTGGTAGTAAAATTTCATGTAAAGGGTGGCAGCAGGAAGCGGCATTAAGAATGTTACAAAATAATTTAGATTCTAATGTTGCAGAGTCTCCAGAAAATTTAATTGTTTATGGTGGGTACGGTAAAGCAGCAAGAGATTGGGAGTCATATGCTAAGATTGTATCTTCATTAAAAGAACTTGAAAATGATGAAACTTTATTAATCCAATCTGGAAAACCTGTTGCTGTTTTTAAAACTCATAAATATTCTCCTAGAGTATTGATATCTAATTCAATGATTGTTCCGAAGTGGTCTGATTGGTCTAATTTTAGAGATCTTGATAAAAAAGGATTAATGATGTACGGTCAAAT
>CAZHKH010000119.1:0-3837 GCA_964532515.1 uncultured bacterium | reverse complement strand
CAATGAGGATGGTACAGTTGATATTTTAGATATTCTATCTATTGTGAATATTATATTAGATGGAAGAGATTCAGCTGAAGACGCAACTTCTGTTAAATTCATCATTAATGATTCTCAGCTTTCAATGGAAGCTACTGGGAATGTTGGTGCATTTGAAATGACATTATCTCATGGCAATGATTTTGCTATAGAATTAGTTGCAGAAACTGAATTAGAGGGTGCTTTTGCTTATAATACAGAAGGCAATCTAACAAAGGTGGTTGTAGTAACTCCTGAGAATGGAATAATTTTCGAATCTAATGGAAATTTTGAAATTTCTGAGGGTGTTGCAGCGACTACTGCTGGATATATAAATACAAGTGTTGTAGTTCCAAGTGCGATTGCAATTGGAAATGCATATCCAAATCCTTTCAATCCATCAACATCATTTGAGGTTAATGTTGGTCAGACTGGAAACGTTTCAGTTATGGTATACAATGTTAATGGTCAATTTGTTGATATGATTCATGAAGGTCCTATGGATGCAGGTCTATATAACATGACATGGAACGCAAATGACTTTGCAAGTGGAATGTACATCATTAAAGCAAATAATGCTGATGTAACAGTTTCACAAAAAGTAATGCTTATTAAGTAATTACTTTTAAAAAAGCTTCACAAAAAAGCCCTATTGGATAAAACTGATAGGGCTTTTTTTATTATGTTTTATTATCAATAGTTTTATAGATTTTACAATGTTCACAGCAAACAGGTTATATTATATATTCTTCTTACTAGGCTTTACTCTTCTTTTTCCAAATGCAACAATAACTGGAACAATTAATGATTCAAACTCTAATGAGCCTCTTATTGGCGTAAATGTTATTCTACTTGAAACGACTAAAAGAGTAGAGATGTTTGGTGATTTAATAGAAGAAAGAACCATAACAATCCAAACAGCAACAAACTATGGCGCAAGCACTGATATGGATGGAGAGTATATTATAAATAATGTTCCAGCTGGAGACTATACTCTAAAAGCAATGTACATTGGATATAAGAATGAAGAAATCTCAATATCAATTAATGAAGATAAAAAATATATTTTTGATATAACCTTAGATGAGAGTGAAATAGAGCTTGATGAAACAAATGTAACTGCATTCATTGAAAGGGAAGAAAAAAAGACTGAAGCTCCCGCAACCATCGAGACAGTAGACTCTAAAGAAATAGAGCAGGCAAGCACCTCTAACCTAGGAAGCTACCTCCAAGGATTGAAGGGTGTTGATTTTACCGCAAGTGGAGTTAATAACTACAGTCTATCGATACGAGGATTTAATAGTAGTTTCAGCACTAGACTATTGATGCTAACTGATGGTCGCCCCGCGAACGTACCCTCGCTAAGAGTAGTAAACTTTAGCACTGTACCATCTACAGCCGATGATATAGATAAAATTGAAGTTGTCTTAGGCCCAGCGACTGCGCTCTATGGTGCAAACGCACACAGTGGAGTTATAAATATTGTATCAAAACCGCCTTCACTATCTGAAGGTTTCACAGCAAGCTACTCGGGAACTTACGATGATAGAAATCTTAGAAAATTTAATGCGCGATTTGCACGAAAAATTAATGATAAACTAAGCTTTAAAATATCAGGTTCACACTTTGCTGCAAATGAATGGCCATATATATCTGAATTAGAATATAAATCACATCGAAATCCATGGGTAGGTTTTAAAGGTAGACAAATAGATGGAAAAGATAATAATCCTGCTATTTTAGGTTTTGGTGGAGGTCTTAGCCCTGCAACTGAACACAAGCTAAGATGGGCTCAAACTAACAACCTAGGAATTCTAGTTAATGATGAAAATATAACTAGTGGTACCGATGGATGGAATGATATTTTTCGTGACTCAACTGAACAAATAGGTGATTCTATGATAGTACATTGCTACTCTTGTGTATTGGTAAAAAGATCAAGCTGGGCAAATGGACAATACTATATAATGTTAGGTGATGGTGAACCTAATCATGGTGATCTTGATGGAGATGGCTATGCCGGAGAAGATTGGTTTAATGGCCGTGATGATGATGGTGATGGATTGATCGATGAAGATTATTGGTTTGCAGATGGAATAGATAATGCCGAGCCATATACTGATTTAAATAATAACGGAATTTTTGACTTTGATGATTTAAATGGAAATGGAGTGCATGATGGACCCGAACCATTTTTTGACTTAAATGGAAATGGAACCTGGGATGAAGGAGAGTGGTGGCAGGACCTGCAGGGAGGGGTTGATCTTAATGGAAACAATGTAATTGATAACACTACTACCTTTGAGGGCTATGTTCTTCATGAGTATGACAGCGGCGAACCGGCATACGATGATTGGGATGATTGGGATAGCGATGGGTCATGGGATAATGTTAATGGCGAGATTGATGAGCTCATTGACCATGACAATGATGATTGGGTAGATGGAGTAGATAATAATGGAAACGGAATAATTGATGAACCTCAAGAAAGATATACCGAGGGTCAACTTCCCTCTCAATGGGCTATTGCAATCGATGATCAGGAAATATTAATTAGTTCTGGAAGAGATAATAGATATTTCATAGACGGCTCTCTTAATCCATGGTACATTGAACAAGGTGATAGTGATTTAAGAGGAAGAGCAAGATACAATGAAAACAAGTTTATTATGGAGTATGATGTTTATGAATGGGATTTTGGTGATGATGGAATGCCTGGCGATTACAGTTATGATCATCATGGGGATGGAGTTATGTCCAATGGAGAACCTGGATACCACAGTACTGGTTCTGATGTAATATTTGAAGACTTTGGACTTGATGGTTTTGAATATTTTGAAGAACTAGATACTGATGGGACGGGCCACTACGCAGTTTATGTGTACGAAGGTGATTTCTTCTATATATTTGATATGAATGGAGATAGAATTTGGATAGATGGTCCAGATGAGGGAGAAGGTGATGGAGTATGGCAACCTGGCGATACATGGCAGGATAATGATGGAGATTGGCTTGTAGATGATGGTGAAGCTGGCTGGTATTTTACAAGTAATGCAAATCAAAGTCATTATAGCTTTCAACAACATATTATAGGTATTGATGATGGCGGATATCTAGGTGTGATTGATGATTGCTATCCCGGGTATTGGGGAGAAAATTTTTTAGGGAATGAGGGATGGATTTTTCAAACGTATGGAGATGGAAATGATATATCTACCTCGGATATTGAAATAGATGAAAATGGAAATATTCTAAATTGCTATGGTATCTGCAATGAAAACAGTCAGTACTATGACCCAGAGTTAAATTGCGTGACGGATGAATCTATATTTATAAATTATGAGATAAATTCAGATCCAGAGGTTCATGGCTACTATCAAGTTCAAGAATTTGAATATAATGGAGTTGATGTGAGTCAAAATATATTTTATGATTCTTGGCCCCCACCAGATTTTCAATTAGGAGAAAATGACATAGCCGAAGATTGTGGGCAAGATGGTTACTGCTGGGACTTTGATGCCGCCAATCAATCTATTCCCCAGCACGCTACAGATATATGGGGAACCCATCTTTATGAGACTAATCAAAATGGAGAAGAAGTCCCACTGATGATACAAGGACCTGACTACGGTGAGGGAGATGGATTTACCCTTTCTGATTATGGAGATTATGATGGAGAGTATGATACCTCTGATGGAGTATGGGCAGTGGAGCCTGAATCATTTGTAGATTCAAATAATAATGGGATCTACGATCAAGGTGAGCCATTTACTGATAAAGATGGAAATGGATACTATACACAAGGAGATTGGCACCCTA
>CAZHKH010000118.1:0-3969 GCA_964532515.1 uncultured bacterium | reverse complement strand
TTCATACTCTGCTGAAGCATCATAACCTGCTCCTTTCTCTCATCCTTAATCTGAGCCGGGACATCATCCTTGAACACATCCGCGCCGTGTGTCCCCTCTTCCTCTGAGTAGGTGAAGACCCCAAGACGATCAAACTCTACATCCTGAATAAAATCAAGTAGCTCATTAAATTCCCTATCGCCCTCACCCGGAAAGCCAACGATTATCGATGTTCGTATCGCGATATCCGGATTAACTGTTCTGAGTGCGTCAATTCTTTTTTTAATTCCATCGGGACCCAGCCCTCTTCTCATATCTTTAAGAATTTTCTCTGATCCGTGCTGCACCGGCATATCAATATAGGGAATCAGTCTCTCTAATGTGGAGTATCTTTCAATCATTTTTCGATTCAGGTGAGCAGGATGCGCATAGTGAAACCGAAGCCACTCCAGTCCCTCTATTTTATCCAGATCATCAAAAAGATTGTGGATGCCTTTCTTTACCTCAAGGTCCCAGCCGTATGTCGTGGTATCCTGACCGATCACCAGAAGCTCCTTGACCCCGCTCTCTGCCAGTCTCTTGGCTTCCATTACATTCCACTCAATTGGCTGACTCTGCTGAAGCCCTCTCATAAGAGGAATAGAGCAGAAGCTGCATCCATTGTCGCATCCCTCTGAAATCTTTAGGTAGGCATAGTGACGCGGGGTGAGCGTTGATCTTTGAAAATCTGGATCATTTTTTTGAAATTCTTTTCCTGTTAGATAGGTTAATACGCTGGCGTGGTCCTCCGATCCAAAAACCTTATCAACCTCAGGAATATCCTTTTCAACTGCATCGCCGTATCTCTCTGTAAAACAGCCCATGGCAATAAGCTTTTTAATTTTTCCTTCTTTCCGAAGTTTCCCCAAATTAAGAATCGTATCAATGCTCTCTTCTCTGGCTTTATCAAGAAAGCCACAGGTATTGACAATCACCACATCTGAATTAAGTGGAGTGTCAACGATTTCGTATGAATTGTTTTTTAAACCGCCGACCAGCATCTCTGTGTCAACGAGATTCTTGGCGCATCCAAGGGTCACCAGAGATACTTTGTTTTCTCTACTGCTCATCGTCTTCACCCATTATAGCATTTAGATAGTCCTCTGGCACAAACGGAACAAGGTCATCGCTTCCCTCTCCCACTCCAATAAAATAAACAGGGATATTATAGTCACTGATTGCGGTGAGTGCAACACCCCCCTTGGCCGTTCCATCGAGCTTTGTAATAATAATTCCATCAACCTTTAAATATTTATTAAACTGTTCAAGCTGAAGAAGTGAGTTTTTCCCAATATTTCCATCTATCACCATTAGCGTGGTAATCTGATCGGTTATTTTTGAGATAACACGGTGGATTTTCTCAAGCTCATTCATAAGATTTACAGAAGTATGAAGTCTGCCTGCGGTATCAACAATAACTCTCTCCCCTCTTGACATCCCAGACTCTACCCCATCAAAGGCAATCGATGCGGGGTCTGTCGTCCCCGGATTCTGGACCAGCCTCACATCAAGTTTATTGGACCACGCCTCAATCTGCTCAACGGCCGCGGCTCTGTATGTGTCTCCAGCAACCAGACAAACCTTTTCATTGTTGGAGGTATAGTGCTTTGCAAGCTTGGCTGCGGAGGTGGTTTTCCCTGAGCCGTTAATCCCAACGAGTATAATTACCTTTTTGATGTTTTCAGAGCTTTTATCAATCTGAAGTTTTGATAGCAGAATCCTGTGCGCCCTATCTCTCCAGGTGCTATCAGAGGAATCTTTCTCTCTGGCTCCCTCAAGCACATCTTCAATGATTGGATAGCTGATATCTGCCTGAGATAAGCAATCTTCGAGCATTTCGATATCATCCTCATCAAGATAGCTTTTTTTTGATATCTTTGAGAGTACATTTGAAACTTTCTTCCGTGTCTTCTCAAGACCTTTGAATGTTTTTTTAAATATTCCTAGCATCTTTAATCCTATTGAAGCTAATCTGAAAATTCTGATAGTAGAAGTAGCTACTAATTATAAAGAATAAAATACTCAGAGCGTATGTAGATAATCTGATATACTCGGGAGCCGGAAAAACATATGCAACCATCATCGTCACTGAAACAAAAATAAATATCTTACCCGATATAAGAGATTCAAATATATCCTCCTGGTGCTGAATTAGATACGCGGCAGTGATTACCAAAAATATATCACGAGTGGTTATCAGTATAAAAAAAATGAAAAATAAATGACCAAAACTTTGATCTTGGATAAGAAACACAAGAACCACCATCATACAAATTTTATCTGCAACAGGATCCACAATCTTTCCAAGGTTGGTAACCTGATCGGTCCACCTGGCCAGTGGGCCATCCAACACATCTGATAAGAAAATAGCCATCATAATTCCAAAGCAGACATAGTATCTTGATGATTCTTCAAACCAGTGCCCATCAAGTGCCATCACAAGAGGAATCGCCATGAAAATCCTTGAAAAACTCAAGATGTTGGCATAAGTAAAAACTCTTTTAAGCTTTTCTCTCCTTATTCTTCGTTTTTCTTTTCTGTTCATGCTATAGCTTTCGATTCATATTAAAATTAATTGCAGAAATTAGCGCCAACTTAGATTCACTATTATCAAAAATATCTAAATCTTTAATCGCGCTATCTGAGAGCTCTTGAATCTTCTTTTCTGCGTATTCTACGCCTCCCATATCAATAATCATAGACCTAATCTGTCTTTTTTTATTTTTCTTGCTCAGGTACTTTAAATCAGAGATTAGCTGCTTGCGCTTTGTTTTCTCTTGAGTTGATAGAATATAGATAATGGGAAGTGTCAGCATGTTTTTCTTTAGGTCAAACATTGTGGGCTTCCCTATTTCTCTTTCAAGACCAGTAATATCAAGAAGGTCATCCTTAATCTGAAACATTGTTCCAAGCTTTTCTCCGTAGCTAAAAAGTGAATCTCTTTTGCTTTGGTCCTTGGTCGCGGTAATCGCGCCTATCAAGGTGGATGCAGAGATAAGTGAGGATGTCTTATCTGACACCATCTTAAGGTAGCCCTTTTCATCCAGATCCTTTGAAATGGCGCTCTCCACCTGCATGATTTCACCTCTACTTAATCTTTTTGCTGTTTTTGAAAGCACGCTCAGCGCATCCCAATCATCAATGTCGCACATCTTGCTCAGGGCATTCGAAAACAGATAGTCTCCCACAAGAATCGCGACTTTATTTTTCCATACTCTTCCCACAGATGGCCATCCTCTTCTTATGTCTGCCTCATCAACCACATCATCGTGAATTAGGGTAGCCACATGAATCATTTCGATGAGCGCTGAGGCTCTGTAGGTGTTCTCATTAATCTCACCACATAATTTTGCTGACAATAGACATAGTCTTGGCCTAAATCTCTTTCCCTTTCTCTTTGCTACATACCTGACCACTGAATTAATAAGTTTTACATCTGTGAGCATACTCTCAGTGAAATAATGATCAAATTTATCATACTCCTGACTAATTGGAGCGACCATCTCAGATAATAAGCTTTTCATGCTCATTTCATAAACCTGATAATTATAATACTTATTTCATAGAGAATGATAAGTGGAATCGCAAAGAGTATCTGGCTAAATGGATCTGGAGGAGTTAAAATTGCGGCGATGATAACAATTGAAAGTATCGCATATCGCCTACCACCTCTAAGAAGATGATGATCAATTAAGCCCAGCTGCTTAAAAATAATTGCAATAATCGGAAGCTGAAAAACCAATCCTCCTATAAACACCATCCAAATAACATAGGTAAGATAGTTCTCTAAAGTTATGTTGTAGTCGACCGCAATGGCATCGCTGGCCACCGAAGTAAGAAATGAGATGCTCATTGGAATAATTGATATATATGCGAAGTATCCCCCTCCAACAAAAAAAACAGTGCTCATCATAAACATCAGTAGTGTAATGAAATTTATTTTTTTATCTA
>CAZHKH010000117.1:2836-4045 GCA_964532515.1 uncultured bacterium | reverse complement strand
GAAATTGTATCAGCTGAATCATCAGCAAAATTAACTAAATCTATTAAAATATTAGATATATGAGGATAGCATGTATCCTTTGCTTTTTCAATAAAAGTATTTTTATCCCATTTTGCCATGCATAACTCCTTTAACTAAATAACTTAAATCCTATCAATTAAAGTGTATAAATTTAAAAAAAAATATGAAAAAATAAAAATGAAATAGAATAGAAGGAATCTGTGTCTATTTTTTAAATCTTAATCTTACTTTTTTAACAATATGTTCAAGAGTAAGCTCTAAATGCTCTGCAACATCTTTTCCTGGAGCAGACTCTCCATATCTATTGATTCCAATATTTAGAGTGTTAAGCATGCAATTACCAGTATATTTTTCCCATCCTTGTGTTATCCCTGCTTCAATAGATACCTTAAAACTTGAATCATGAATTATATCTGATCTGTAGTCTTCAGACTGCATGTCAAATAATTCCCAGCAACCAAAATTAACAACCCGTATATTAAACTCATTTTTTAGAGCTTCTTTTACATCCAGCGCCAAAGAAACTTCTGAACCAGATGCAAATATGCTCATTTTAGATTTTTGGCCATCATACTCACTAATAATATAAGCTCCTTTTTCAAAATCATTGAAATCAGTGTATTTATTGCGATCAATCACTGGGAGTTTTTGTCTTGTCAATAGTATGATAGATGCTTTATTCTTATACTCAAAGGCTAATTTTGCAGCGATAGAAGCTTCATTTGCATCTGCTGGCCTAAAAACCATTAAATTTGGGATAGTTCTACATGCCATCAAGTGCTCAATCGGCTGATGAGTTGGACCATCCTCACCAACATATATAGAATCATGTGTATATTCAGAAATTACAGGAAGATTTTGTAGGGCCCTTAATCTAAGGGCTGGTCTCTCATAGTCAGAAAATGCAAAAAATGTCGCTCCAAAAACCTTTAGACCGCCATGCTGAGCTATTCCATTATTTATGGCTCCCATTGGAAACTCCCTAACACCATAAGCAAAATTTCTCCCAGAATGATTGTTTTTATTAAAGTCTCTTACTCTTTCTGCAAAACCAGCGGTAACATTTGATGGCTCTAGATCAGCTGACCCACCCACTAAAAAATTAAAAGAATCACAAATACTATCTAATATTGGGCCCCATGCCTTTCGAGTTGCCAGCTCTTGACCTGATTCAAAAACAGGAAACTG
>CAZHKH010000117.1:0-2736 GCA_964532515.1 uncultured bacterium | reverse complement strand
TCTGTTGTATCAGATCTATCTACCTGGCCAGATATTTGAGCTTTATTTGCATCATAATATCCTATCAATTTACTTAACCCCCAGTGTCCAGCTAACGCAACTGCTCCCTGGGCAACAGGCTCCTGGATATCTCCATCACTATGAAGCAAATATGTATAATGATCAACAATCTCCTCTCCAAAATGATTTCTTAAAATAGCCTCAGATACAGCCATGCCTACAGCATTTGCAACCCCTTGTCCAAGTGGGCCAGTTGTACATTCAACTCCAGGAGTCAATCCTCTCTCTGGATGTCCAGGAGTTTTGGAACCAAGCTGTCTAAATGCTTTTAAATCTTTAACGTCAAGCCATCCCACCAAGCATAGCATCGAATATAGAAGTGCAGATTCATGTCCAGGTGAAAGTACGAATCGATCACGATCAAACCACTGATCGTCATCTGGATTATACTTTAAAAAATCATTGTATAAGACATAAGTAAAATCTAAAGAAGAGAATGGCCCTCCGGTATGCCCAGAGTTTGCTTCTCGCACAGTATCCATAATAAGAGCCTTAAGCTGATTGATCGTCTTTTGCTCTATATCAAGCTCAATCATCATATCTTCAGCCATTCATTGACCTTAAAGGGGTAGGAATCAAAAAAATATTTCTCCGAATTGTATATTTAATAAAAATATCCGCGCAATAATTTACAGACATTTTTTTAGATTTTCCATATCTAATATTGTAAATATTTTAACTCATGAAAAATTTATAGTAAATTAGGGAAGACTATGAGCTCAGTAATAATTGTCATTATATCATTTTTACTTTTTGCATTTGGATATAAGTTCTACAGCAAATATATATCATCTAAGATTTTTAGTTTAGATGAAAATGAAGCAACTCCAGCCCATAATCAAAATGATGGTGTTGATTTTGTCCCTACAAAAAAACATGTTCTATTTGGACATCATTTTACATCCATTGCAGGCGCAGCTCCAATCATCGGTCCATGCATAGCAGTGTACTGGGGGTGGCTTCCTGCTATTTTGTGGGTTGTGTTTGGAACTATTTTCATGGGTGCTGTTCATGATTTTGGTGCGCTAGTAATCAGCCTAAAAGAAAAGGGGAAATCAGTAGCAGACATATCCTCAAAGGTTATAAATAAAAGAGTCAGAATTATGTTTCTGATTTTCATTATGTGCCTTACCTGGCTCGTTCTGGCTGTATTTGCAAATGCAATTGCCGGATTATTTAAAAAATATCCGACAGCGGTGCTTCCTATTAATATTGAAATCATTATTGCTATTATTATTGGCTATATAATCTATAAGAAAAAAATAGCTGCATTCTTTCCATCTGTTTTAGCTCTTGGTGTTTTGTATCTTTTTGTCTGGATAGGTTCAAGCAATCCAATTAACCTCCAGTCTGTCGGCGTTCCAGATGCTAGTGTCAAACATACATGGATAGTAATGTTGTTTATATATTCTGCAATTGCCAGTCTGTTGCCAGTATGGATTCTACTTCAACCCAGAGACTATATTAATAGTCATCAGCTGATTATTGGCCTGGGATTAATATTTTTATCTATTTTTATTGTTCGCCCTGAAATCATTGCTCCAGCAATAGCTAATATGGATACTGGCCCTCCAATGATTCCATTTTTATTTGTGACAATTGCCTGTGGCGCTATCAGTGGTTTTCATGGTCTAGTATCATCTGGGACCACATCCAAACAAGTAGAAAAAATGAAAGATGCAAGAATGATAGGATATGGAGCCACCCTCGGCGAAGGCTCTCTAGCACTGGCTGCCACTATTGCTGCTGTCGCTGGACTTTCTTTTGTAAACACACAATGTCTCCCCTGGTCCTGTGATTTCACTGCAGCAAAAAAAGGAGCGCTTTCAACTTTTATTGATGGTAGTTCATCTCTTATTGGGCAGATAGGATTTGCTTCTGGCCTAGCCGAAACGCTGATTGTAGTTCTTGTGGTTTCTTTTGCTGCTACCACACTAGATTCTGCAACCAGAATACAGAGATATATCATCACTGAATTTGCATCCGCAACAAAAATTAAATTTCTAGAAAATAGATATTTAGCAACTATTCTTTCAATTATTCCGGCATATTTGATAGCTACAAACGATGGACTCAGAAATGATCTTTGGACAACATTTGGAGCAAGCAATCAGATGCTAGCAGCTCTAACGCTGATGATTCTAAGTATATACTTTTGGAAGAAAAAGAAAAATATACTTCCATTTGCAATCCCCATGCTTGTGATTATGCTGATAACAATCAGCGCTCTTATTATTAAATTTCAAGCATCTGCAAATAATATGATTTTAATAATCAATGGAACTCTAATATTTCTAATATTATGGATGATTATTGAAGGAGCTATCCATGTAAAAAAAAATCTATCTAATAGATGAAAAAGAAGACAGGAATATATATCCATTTTCCATTTTGCAAAATCAAATGCGGATACTGTGATTTTTACTCTATTACAGATAGAGAGGACTCCATCCCTATTTTTATTGATTCTTTGATAAAAGAAATAAAGCTTTATTTTAATGCACACGATATCAGTGAATTTAATTTTGATTCAATGTTCCTTGGAGGCGGAACCCCCTCTCTTATCCCATCAAGCGCCATAGAAGAGATATTTAGAACTCTTTCAGATCATGTTGACATCTCTACCCTAAAAGAAATTACAATGGAGGCAAATCCAGGAGAGGCTCCAAAAGAAAG
>CAZHKH010000116.1:0-4110 GCA_964532515.1 uncultured bacterium | reverse complement strand
CATTTAAAACCCTTTTAGGCCATGCGCTGGTTAAAGATGAGACAGGTGAAGAAATGCATAAATCATCGGGAAATGCAATTTGGTTTGAGGATGCAGCAGAAAAAATGGGGGTTGATGTGATGAGATGGTTGTATGCAGGTCAAAATCCTGAACATAACCTTAATTTTGGATACAATATTGCTGATGATGTCAGAAAGAATTTGATTACACTCTGGAATACCTATTCATTTTTTGTTACGTATGCAAATTTAGATGGCTTTGATCCAGAAAATGATATGGTTTCATTTGATGAGTATACAAACCTTGATAAATGGATTATATCAAAAATGCAGAGATTGATTAATGAGTCTAATGAATGTTACTCTACTTTTAGGGTATTTCATCTAATGAAATTGACTACAAAATTTATCGATGACCTATCTAATTGGTACGTAAGAAGAAGCAGAAGACGATTTTGGAGATCAGAGAATAATACAGATAAGAAGGCTGCGTATTCTGCGCTCTATCAGGTGCTCGTTGATTTAATTAAGATACTTTCACCCATCATACCATTTGTAACTGAAAAAATGTATCAAAATTTGATTGTAAATAAAGGGTCAAAAGAAAGTGTCCACCTATGCGACTTCCCTGTATTTAATAAAGATTTTTATAATGAAGAATTAATAAATAATATTGATTCCATTATATCCATTGTTAGTTTAGGTCGATCTGCAAGAAATAGAGCAAATATAAAAAATAGGCAGCCTCTTCAGAAGGTATTTATATATATACCTAGCTCTAAAAATATAGTTTTAGATGAAATTTCTAGACAGGAAATTCTTGAAGAGTTAAATATAAAAGAATGTATTTTTGTTAATAGTGCTGATGAAATTATTTCATATAGAATAAAACCTAATTTTGTATCATTGAAAGAGCGTTTTGACAGTAACATGAAGGATGTTATAGGAAAATTAAATGAAATTAATGATTTGGATAAAATGAAAATGATTAATGATGGAGGTATTACTCTTGAGTTTGATGGAAATATAGAAAATATTTCACGAGAGGATCTCCTTATTGATGAACTTTCTAGAGATGGAATCTCTGCTTCATCTTTGAATGGAATTGTTGTAGGTGTTGATACGAATATATCTGATAAACTCATTAAAGAGGGCATAGTTAGAGACCTTATTCGCCAGATTCAGAATTTCAGAAAAGAGTCTGAATTTAAAGTTCAGGATAGAATTGATGTTTTTATTAAATCAAATGATGAAGTAAGAGATGCAATAGAAGAAAATATTGAATATTTTAAAAATGAAATTTTAGCAGTTTCAATTAGCTATGAAGTATTAAATTCAGAGTATTCAAAAAAAATTGAATTAAATGGTGTAACTTTAGAATTAGGAATAAGTATATCAAATTAGGAAATAATTTTTATGACTAAAAAGACATGGAATAAAAAAGAATTAAAAGAATTTGAAAAAATTATAATTGATAAAAGACAAACCGTTTTAGAAAATATTGAAGAGGCCAGGGGAAGGGCTGATGATATTATCAAAGAAGGGAATCAAAGCTCAATTTATTCATCTCACATGGCAGACGCAGGTTCAGATCAACAATCCTTAGAACATGCATATTCAATTATTAACAGAGAGAGTAGCTTTTTAAATTATCTTGACCTTGCATTACAGCGAATTGATGATACTTCTTTTGGAGTCTGCGGAGAATGCAATGAACTTATTTCAAGGGAGCGGCTTGAAGAAGTTCCTCACGCAACTAAATGCTTTGACTGCAAAACTTCAAACAAATAATTAAACGTGCCTAAATTAGCACTTGCATTTATAGTTGTTATTATTGATCAATTTTCAAAATTGATGGTAAAATATAGTGATTTAACACCTATCCCAGAAAATATCCTTGGAAATTTGTTGAGGTTCACGCATATAGAAAACCCAGGGCTAGCATTTGGAATTTCTGTAGGCAGTTTCTCTTGGCTATTATTTATCATTACCGTTTTAATAACACTATATATCATGTACTATTTACTATTTGGAGATAACCTATTAAAGGGAGAGGCCCTTTCCTTGAATTTTATACTAGGAGGCGCGATAGGAAATCTTATTGATAGGGGACTCACTCTGTTTAATCTATTTGATTATAAGGGGGTGATAGATTTTATAGATATTGGTATTGGAGACTTTTATAGGTGGCCATACATTTTTAATATAGCTGATCTGAGCGTAACTACAGGAATTACAATATTTATTTTATCTTCATATATGTACTCTAGACAAAATGATTTAGAAGATGAAATCGCATAGTGTTAAAAATGGTGGCCTTAGAATTGATTTATATCTATTTGATTTAATCCCAGATTTAACTAGATCAAAAATTCAATCATTAATTAAGTCTGGGAAGGTTCTCATAGATAGCAAACCAACAAAACCTTCATATATTCTAAAGGGAAGTGAACAAATATCATATAGCTTAGATACTCCATCAACCATTAGATTAAATAAGATTAAACCAGAAGATATTAATTTAGATATAATTCATGAGGATGATGATATAATTGTAATTAATAAAAATTCTGGTATAGTTGTTCATCCTGGTGCGGGCAATTATTCTGGTACTATTTTAAATGGAGTTATACAAAAAATAGATCAAAGAAACTTTACTTCCACTCCAGGGATTGTTCACAGACTTGACAAAGAAACATCAGGAGTTATGATTATAGCTAAAAATTTTAAGGCTCATGCTTTTTTATCTAAACAATTTGAAGAACGTAAAGTAAAAAAAACATATAAAGCTTTAGTTTGGGGGAAATGTAGCGATACAGGAATAATTGAGGGGAATATTATTAGAAATGAAAAAAATAGAAAGACATTTATTTTAAGTAAGTCAGATAAAGGTCGATCTTCTAAAACAGAATACAGTGTGATAGACTCTCTAGGGCCAATTTCATACCTTAAATTAAAACCTCATACAGGAAGAACTCATCAAATTAGAGTTCACATGAAATCTATTGGTCATCCAATAGTTTCAGATGAAGCATACTCTGGGGGTGAAAAAATGATAAAATCTTTTCATGTGAAATATTCTAAACTTCTAAAAAAAATTTTAAATACCGTTAAGAGAGTAGCTCTTCACGCAGAATCAATTGAGGTTCTACATCCATCTAATAATAAAAAAATAAAGTTTTATACTGAGTTGCCCCCTGATATCAAAATGGCAATTGATTTAACTAAAAATAATGAATCCATATAAGAAAAACTTAGAACATATGAAATTATTTATTGATTTTATTGAAAATCAAAAAAGATATTCACCACACACTATTCGGGCCTATAAGGTTGATTTAAATCAATTGGTTGATCATCTTGGAGAGGAACTGGCAATTATAGAACTGAATAAATATGATTTACATGAGTATATATCAATCATTTCAAAATCTATTTCATCTAAATCGCTATCTAGAAAAATTGCAACAATAAAATCATTATTTAAATACTTAGTTGATCAAAATATTGTAAAAGTAAATATTAGCAAGAGTCTTAAAATTCCAAAAATTAACAAGAAACTTCCTAATCATCTTACTATAGATGAAATGAATACTTTTTTTGATAAAACATTGAAAATAGTTGATATTTCTTCAAGAGATTTGCTTATTATTGATTTACTTTATTCAACAGGAATAAGAGCCTCTGAATGTATAGAAATATCTATTAATAATATAGATTTAAATAAAAATACTATTCGTATTACAGGCAAGGGAGGGAAAACTAGGCTTGTTATATTTGGAGATAAAACTAAACAAAATATTTCAAGTTATTTAAATAGTAAAGCAATGGAAAAGAATAATGGCTATCTCTTTCCATCAAGATTGAAAAAAAAGAAACTTAAAAATAATTTTATAACAACAAGAACTATATATAATATTGTTAAAAAATATATTAAATTTGTATCAAACAATGAAAAGCTAGGCCCTCACTCGCTAAGACATTCTTTTGCTACACATTTATTGCAAAGTGGTTCTGATTTAATGGCAATAAAGGATTTACTTGGTCATGAAAGTTTGGGCTCTACTCAAATTTATACTCATTTGGACACTAAGAGGATGAAAGATATTTA
>CAZHKH010000115.1:0-4238 GCA_964532515.1 uncultured bacterium | reverse complement strand
AGTAATCATAATTAATATCCCCAAAAATCAAGTCTCCTGATAGTAAATAGTCTAAAGAATACTTGGATGCCTTAGATATTGTTGTTTGACCCTCATCAGAATGGATATAATCCCATACAACCTCCCCATCAACTGTAACTTCAAATATTCTCATTTCCGTCGCAACCGTGACAAGGGTATTTCCATTTGGAAGTCTTGTAGCTCCAGATTGTATGTGAGAGAAAAAATCATCCTCATATATCCAGCTACTTTCATTGGGTCCAAATGCGCCATCAGCTATTTCATAAGTAGTTTCAAGTGAATCTATATAAATAATAGGTGGAGATATTTGCATGACAGAAGACTGCCATCCCATACCCATCTCATATAAGGCCCCATTATTATATAAAATAATATTTTCCTCTCCAGGGAAACTCTCAGGAATCCAATTAACATCGTGTTGCCCTACCATCTTTTTATCATCCTCTGTTCCTCTTCCATAGTTCATTGGATTTCCCCATCTATATAATATGTCACCCCCCATACCACCATTCCCTCCAGAGTGCCCTGATGCCTCAAGAGATGTTGTGCTATGATCAATAATATAAAATTCACTCATATTTCTTGATGATAAAATAATTTGATCAAGCTCCTCATTATAATCAATCGAGTTAAAATGCGACCAATCTCCAGAGCCCAGATGATCTAATTGCCCTATATTAATATCCAACAGCTCAGGGTGCTCTGCAATAATTCCAAAATTATTAAGAGTAGAATCTACATCCTGTATCAAATGGTCCCATAGAGACCATTCCCAAACAATATTTGCACTGTCAGATCCAACAGGTTCAATCTCCACCACTTTACCTGGCCACATCTCTCCATTGAGATTTTCTCTTCCAGATGCAAGCGCTTCTAAATATGTTTTTCTATCCCATGAAATGAGCAAAATATTTCCATTATTCATTGGCTCAATATCATGATGCTGTATATAATTTGTATCAGAATAATTATATTCCCACAATATGTTTCCATTCCATCCATATCGGATAATTTTTCCTCCATAAGCAGGTCCAACCATATATGGATCTTCAATTTTAAATGGGCATAAAAGGCTCCCATCTCTTAATAGATATGGGGCTGTCGCTGCGCAGACATCATGATTCCATTGATTAATAATTTCTCCATTATTATCAATAAGTCTAGTATAATTTTCCCCTCCACCAAGGTTGGGACCCTCAGTGAGTGGAGTAAAAAGAGTATAACCATCAAATATATCTTGCGAAAACAATGATAATGAAATAAGTATATTAAATAATAAAAATTTAATTTAATCTCTCCTCTCAATGCTGATATTTAATTTAGTAATAAAATATAATTAATTAGTAAATATAAAATAAAGTCTTAAAAATTTTAAAAAAATAAAGAGGAGAGATTAAATATATTTTGTATATCACTAATTTTATTTAATAAATTTAAGGGATTTAGGAAGAGCAAGAATCATCCGTTAATTCTCTAATCTCCTCCTCATCTTGCTTTTTCTAGGGGCCCCTTATGGGGCCCCACTACTTTTATAAATAAAAAGCCCCTGATTTCTCAAGGGCTTTACCGCTCCGGTTCCTGGACTCGAACCAGGGACACACGGATTAACAGTCCGTTGCTCTAACCAACTGAGCTAAACCGGAATTAATATCTATAGTTAAAGTTACTATCTATTTAAAAAATGAAAAAAGTAATTTTATTCTTCATCTTCTGAATTAGCATTAGAAAATGCAGCCATGACTTTTTGAGCTTCTCCTACCGGCATATCTTCATAATGTGAAAATTCTTGAGAAAAAAATCCAGTTCCACTAGTCAATGATTTTAATGATGCCGCATAGTCAGATATATTTGCCAATGGGACCTCTGCATTAATAACCTGATAATGCCCATCAGCATCCATTCCGCCAACTTTGCCTCTCCTTTGCGATATATCTCCCATCACATCTCCAGTATGGCTATCAGGAACCTTGATCTGTAATTTATATATTGGTTCTAAAAGCTTTGGCCTGGCAGCCTTAAAAGCATCAACAAAAGCATGTCTTCCTGCAATTTGAAATGCCATGTCATTGGAATCCACTGGATGCATTTTCCCATCATAAAAATTAATTTTTAAATCTACAACACGAGAACCTGAAATTATCCCTTCTTCACACAAAGCCTTTATTCCTTTTTCCACCGATGGAACAAAACTTCTATCTACATTTTGACCAACCAATGATTCTTGGAAATCAACTCCCTCTCCTCTTGTGCCTGGCTCAATTCGAAGCCACACTTCAGCAAATTGACCTGATCCACCTGACTGCTTTTTATGCCTATATTTTGCATCAGAATTTGATGTTATTGTTTCTCTATATGGTATCTTAGGAGTTGATTTTATAAATTCAACATTAAATCGATTTTTAATTCTCTTTAATGTAATCTCAATATGCTGTTCTCCTTGACCAGAAATAATGGTTTGCTTCAACTCTGGGTCAACACGATATTTAAAGGTAGGGTCTTGGTGCATCATAAGAGATAGAGCTGCTCCCATTTTATCTTCGTCTCCCGAAGAAGCTAGCTCAATTGCAAAGCTCATATTATCTGAGGGAAAAGAAATATTTTTTAATTTTGTTGATTCATTTAGTGAGCAGAGAGTATCGCATGTGGCTGTGCTTTTTAATTTTAAAGCAGCTCCAACATCTCCACAAACAACCTTACCTAATTCAACCCTCTCATTTCCACAACATGCAAAGAGTTGTCTCATTTTTTCTGTATCATTTTTTATTGGATTGCTTACATCTTGACCTGCAGCCATCTCTCCAGAAAAAACTCTAAAAAGAGATATCTCTCCGACATGTTCTTGACTTATTGTTTTAAAAACAAATGCAGACATCCCTTTTGCATCTGGGTCTTTCGTATCAACTGAAGTTGGAGAGAATGAAGATATCATATCAAGCATAGTTCTAACTCCAATATTTTGAGTTCCAGAGGTACAAAATACTGGCATCAAACTTCGTCCAGCAATGGCATTTTTAATTCCATTTTGTATATCCTCTGATGAGAGTTCTCCTTGATCAAAATATTTTTCAAGTAATTTTTCATCTGATTCTGCAACTAATTCAATAAGCTCCTCATACAAACCATCTACTTTTAAAGATAAATCAGCGTCAAGCTCAGAACTATCATAGCTACCCGTTCCATCTGTTTTGTATGTATGTAGTTTTTTATTTAGAACATCTACAACTTTACTAAACCCCTCCCCTTCATCAACAGGTAACATTAAAGGAAAAACAAATCTGCCAATTGTATCTTTTAGTGTTGAAATGACCGAATCAAAATTTGACTGATCTCTATCACACATATTAACATCAATCATTATGGGACTATTAAATTCTTTTTTTGCATAGTCAAATACAAGATCATTCCCAACAGAAACACCATCAGAAGCGCTGATCACATTTAATACGCAATCAGATACTCTCATTGCACATTTAACATCACCATGGTAATCTAAATATCCGGGTGTGTCAAACATATTAATCTTTTTATCTGAATGTTCAAATGTTAAAACAGAAAGTGAAACTGAATGCTGATTATCAATCTCATAATCATGATAATCTGATATAGTTGTTCCTGAATCTATACTTCCTAATTTTCTGATTTTCTTTGCATTAAATAATATTGATTCTGATAACATTGTTTTACCAGTAGATGCATGGCCAGCGATTGTTAAATTTATTATATTATTCCCAGAATAATCCTTCATGATTCCTCCATAAATATATTATTAATTCATCCTAATAGGGGGAAGTAAACTATGATAAATTGACTAAGAAAACAATAAATAATTACTTAGTATTGCTGATTATAAGTTCTCTTATTTTTGGTTTGATATAAATACTATCTGTTTCAACTTTCGACAAAATACGACAAAGAATTTTTACTCTATTTTCATATGGCTTATTTTTATTTATTACTACTATCTTTTCATCTTCAAGCAAGCAATCACCTGTACTGAAACTACCTTTGTCTAAAACTAGCTTATACCCAAGCCTTTCAAATAGTTCCTTGAGTTCATTATATATAGATTTTAATTTCACTTAATTTCCTTTAATCCAGTTAAATCAGAAGAAGATCTTATCTTTTCTCCCAATCCATCAACTATATCAATATTCAATTCTTCACATACTTTTGATTCTGGTATCTCTCCACTAGTTCTATCTCCACCTTTTGCAAAT
>CAZHKH010000114.1:0-4270 GCA_964532515.1 uncultured bacterium | reverse complement strand
ATGTAGAATATAAACCTAAAGGAACATCTCCTCTGGGAACTTCAAAAAAACTAATAGAGAGGACAGAGAAAATATTTGGAGAGGGATGGAGACCAGAGATAGATACAATGGATACGTTTGTGTGCTCATCGTGGTACTATCTACGCTATCCAGACAATTTAAATGAAAAGAAACCATTTGATCAGGATATTATAAATAAGATTCTGCCTGTTGATATGTATATTGGAGGAGCAGAGCACGCTACGATGCATCTTCTTTATTCAAGATTTGTGACTAAAGCGCTTAGAGATTTAGGATATTTAAACTTCAACGAACCATTTAAGCGTCTTTTTCATCAGGGGACAATAACAAAAGATGGCGCTAAAATGTCTAAATCTAAGGGCAACACAGTATCTCCAGATGAATTTATTGAGCAGTATGGCTCTGATACCTTCAGATGTTATCTGATGTTTATGGGTCCCTATGATGAGGGTGGTGACTGGAATGACAAGGGAATAACAGGCATATTTAGATTTTTAAGCAAGGTTGTTAGTATCTGCGAAAAGGAGGAGGGAGAATCCCTTCCAAAGGATCAGAAAATTATCCACAAAACAATCAAGGGAGTCACGGAGGATTTAGATAGAATAAAATTCAATACCGCGCTGAGTAAAATGATGGAGTGTATGAATGAAATAACATCAAGTAATACTTTAAGTAAAGAAGATAAAAACAATATAATAAAGTTGATTGAGACATTTGCTACTCATTTATCTGAAGAGCTATGGGAGAATCTCGGCGCTACATAGTCAGTATTTAATGAAGAGTGGCCAGAGTACGATAAGGATATGATTATAGATGATTCGATGACCATCGCAATACAGATAAACGGAAAGCTCAGGGGAAGCATAGAGGTTTCAGCGGGTACATCCAAAGAGGATATCATCTCTCAGTCAAAGGCCGTAGAGAATGTACAGAAATTCACAGATGGAATGAATATTGTAAAGGAAATATATGTTCCTAATAAAATTGTTAATTTAGTAGTAAAATAAAAGAGGAGAAATAATGAAAAATCCATTATTAGAAAAATTTAACCAGCCATTTGGAACAATTCCATTCAATGAGATAAAAACAGAGCATTTTGTTCCAGCTTTGGATGCTGCAATAGATGAGGCAAAAGGTGAGGTAGAGGCAGTTGTAAAAAATCAAGATTCACCTACATTTGAAAATACAGTCCTTGCCATGGAAATGGTTGGAAAGAAGCTTAATCGAGTAGCTACCACATATTTCCATCTCTTTGGAAGCGAATCAGATCAGGATTTTCAGGCTCTTGCGGGTGAAATCAGCCCAAGGCTAGCTAAGTTCAGTAACGATATCAGTCTAAATGCAGATGTTTTTAAAAGAGTCGAGGATATATACGAAAATCAAATGGATTCCCTGAACGAAGAGGATGCTAGATTAACTGAGATTAGCTATAAAAGTTTTGTGAGGAATGGAGCAAAGCTCAGCGATGATGATAAAGAAAAAATAAGAACGCTTGATGAGGAAATGTCAACACTATCTCCTGAATTTTCAAATAATGGCCTAAATGCGACAAATGCCTATGAAATGTGGTTAGATGAAGTGGATCTGGATGGGTTGCCGGATATGATTAAAGAGGGGGCAAAAATGGCTGCTAAAGCCAAAGAGAGAGATGATAAGTGGCTGATTACTCTTCAATTTCCAAGCTACTTTCCTTTTATGAAATTCTCAAACAGGAGAGATTTAAGAGAAGAATTAATGGTCGCATCAGTGACAAAATGCAATGGAGGAGAGTTTGATAATACTCAGCTGTGTAAGAGGATTGCAAAGCTTAAGCACGAAAGGGCAATGCTATTGGGATACGATAACTTTGCTGACTACATTCTTGAAAAGAGGATGGCTGAAAACCAGACCAACATATTCAATTTACTTGATAATCTGTATGATGCCTGCTATGAACCCGCAAAAGATGATCTTAATCAGATTAAGGCTATCGCTAAGGAGATTGATGGGATTGATGAGATAAAGCCATGGGATACAGTTTACTATGCAGAAAAATTAAAGCAGAAATTATATGATTTTAATGAAGATTCGCTGAGACCTTACTTTAAATCAGACAATGTTGTTAAAGGAGTATTTAAAGTTGCACATAAAATGTATGGACTCAACTTTTCAAAACTTGATAATATCCAGACCTGGCATGAAGATGTAAATACGTACGAGGTAACCGATGAAGATGGCTCTCATGTGGGAATCTTATATGAAGACTTATTTCCTCGAGAAACAAAGAGATCTGGTGCATGGATGAACGAACTAAGATCCCAAGGATTACAGGATGGAGAAGTCTTGAGACCTCATGTTACATTTAACTGTAATTTAACGAAGCCAACAGAGAACACTCCTTCGCTATTGACTTTTTCAGAGGTGACCACCATATTCCATGAATTTGGACACTGCCTACATGGTCTTCTATCAAATAGAAAATATACATCTGTAGGAGGTACATCTGTATTTTGGGATTTCGTAGAGCTTCCTTCGCAGATTATGGAAAATTGGGTTGGAGAAAAAGAAGCATTATCTCTATTTGCTCATCATTACGAGACAGGCGAGGTAATTCCAGATGATCTTCTTAAAAAAATAAAAGATTCAAAAAATTTCATGTCGGCAACTATGTGTCTAAGGCAGTTATCTTTGGGGTATCTTGATATGGCATGGTTTGGAAAAGATAATGATGTAGATGATGTTGAAGAATTTGAATGGGCGGCTGTTAAGAAGACAGCACTTCTTAAAAAAATACCAGGATCATCTATTTCGTGCAGCCTAGGTCATATCTTCGCAGGTGGATACTCAGCTGGATACTACTCATACAAATGGGCAGAGGTTCTTGAAGCGGATGCATTTGAAAAATTCAAAGAGGATGGAATTTTCAATAAACAGACAGCGAAATCTTTTAGAGAAAACATCCTATCTCAAGGGAATATGAAACATCCAATGGAACTATATAAGGCCTTCAGGGGAAGAGAGCCTAGGGTAGAGGCACTTCTCAAAAGAGATGGATTGGCGGTAGAAAATGAAGCTTAAAGATAGATTTTTTGTATTTATAGTTCTTCTTTTTCTCGTATGTCTTTTTGTTTTTTTAAGCAGAACAACCTATGATGAGGTTGATATTTCAAGTGCGCTAAACAAGGCAAAGGCAAATTTAAAGGAAAATCAGGAGATTATTGTTTTTGATAGTAAAAATCCATTTAATTTTCGGGATATTTTGAAAGATTTAGATAAAATCTCTAATCAGAGTGTTTATGCGATCTTAACATATCCATCCACTCAAAAAGAAAAATACCCAGTTGTTATTGGAGTAGCTGGGAGTCTTGGGTGGAGTGACCATCATCATGGATATTTAAATAGATATCTTGATATGGGAATCGCAACGATCAGTCTTCATAGTTTTGCAAGCAGAGGGATTGAATCAACGGTAGGCGAACAAGTATCGGTAACAGTTGCCATGATGGTTCACGATTCATACATGCTTTTAAATGAAATAAATAAGAGATCCAATCTTGATACTGATAAGGTTGCAATTACTGGTTGGAGTCTTGGTGGCGGGGTTTCACTTTTCTCGGCGTGGAAAGCCGTTCAGGAGGAATTAACACCAAATCTTACATTCGCAGCTCATTTACCAATTTATCCGCCTTGCATAGCTAATGTAGATAATTTAGAGTTTAGCGATGCTCCTATGCATATTTTTATTGGTGAGCTTGATAATTGGGTTCCAGCAGAGCCATGCATTGAATTAGTTGAAAATCTAAAAAGTAAAGGAAAAATAAACGCAGAGATTACTGTGTTTGAAAATTCACATCATTCTTTTGATAGAGATAGTGAGCCACGGGTGGTTGATCATGCATACAGCCTAACTGACTGTCGCTTGCTTCTAGATAAAGATGGCACTGTGCGCACAGAGGATTATCATTTTCCACTATCTAATTCATTTCTTCAAAAGATAGGGTTGTATTTCTGTGCTAGTAGAGGTCCAACTATGGGAGGAAACCCTGAGGCTGCAATTCAGGCAAAGGGGATATCTATGAGTTTTATGAAGAAGCATCTCCTTGACAAGTAAAACAAAGAGTTAACATATTATATATTATCAGAAATTAATTGACATATAGATTGAAATATGAGCATATTTTTAAAAATTAATATATTAACAATAATTGCAGGGTTAACTCTCTTAATAGTCTACTATAGAATCAAAAAAGTAAAAATTAAGAAAAAAAGA
>CAZHKH010000113.1:0-4385 GCA_964532515.1 uncultured bacterium | reverse complement strand
AGTGTTTACAATGTAATGGGACAGGAAGTTGCAACACTTCACAGCGGCAATATGAGCGCTGGAAGTCACAGTGTAACATGGAACGCTGCGAACATGACAAGTGGCATGTACCTTGTGCGTGCTGAGTCATCAGCTGGCGTTGCGGTTCAAAAAGTGATGCTGATGAAGTAAGTTTTATTTAGAAAACTGTGTAATTAAAAAGGGGCGATACTATCGCCCCTTTTTAGTTATTGTTAGAATATTTATTTAGATTATATATATATGTCTACTAAAAAATATATCATTTTACTTACTGCACACCTATTAATAGGTATGGTTTATGGCTGCGTTGAGGAAACTGAGGTTGAGCTGTGGGGTGAGTGCTACAATATTGAGCAGACCACGATATTAAATTTATTTGATAGTGAACTCTCAGGGGAAATACCTGAGGATATTGGACAGCTTGTAAATTTAATAAGCTTGATATTGCCATTCAATCAGCTCACAGGTGAAATTCCACAGGGCATAGGTAATTTGGAAGTTCTAGAGATTTTAGATTTAAGGAGCAACCAGCTCACTGGTGATATTCCAGATTTTATAGGGGAGATGATAACCCTTCGTCATATTTTTTTGCAGAATAATTTTTTAGAGGCAATCCCTGATAATATTGGGAATCTAGTAAACTTGCTAGAGTTAGACTTACATAGTAATAGTCTAGCTGGATCGATACCTACTGGGATAGAGAGCCTGACAGGCTTAAGCTATCTATACCTGAATAATAATAGTCTAGTGGGTGAAATCCCTAATAATATTGGTAACCTTTTGGATATGGAAATACTCTCTTTATTTAATAATGAACTCAGCGGGCAGATTCCTCCAAGTATTTGCAATATTCAGGATTATCAATATATAATCCTTGATAATAATCAATTTTGCCCTCCTTATCCTGAGTGCCTTGATGAGAATGAAATCGGCCCCCAGGATACTTCCGAGTGTATGTATATAGATGGTTGTGATCTTAACTCTGATGGAGAGATAACCATTTTGGATATTGTGATTGTTCTAAGTTGTATTCTAGATGATAATGAATGTGACTATCTGTGCATGGACTACAACAGTGATAGCAATATAGATATTTTTGATATTCTTCTCATGATTAATATAATTACTAATAATTTAAGATGAGATTTTTCTTACTATACCTCAGCTTAATGGTCACTATCAACTTAGAGGGAATTGAGTATCCTGATTTTGATGTCATTATAGATAACGATCCCTATCCTGAGGATATTTTTATACACTCTACTGCATCTGATAATCAATTTATGGCGATTTTAGATTCCAATCTTGAGGTTAAGTGGTATATTGTATCAACGGATGCAAAGGGTTGGGATTTTAAGGTTAACAACAATAATAAATTAACTTACTTTAGGAAGCCCTCAAATGGATGGACTCCATCAGGGGGAGGGCTGTGGTATGTGACAGATGAGAATATGAGCGAGATAGATACGCTTGAATGTGTCAATGGGTTTGAGGCTGATTATCATGACATCCAATATACACAGGATGGAGGCTATATCCTTCAGGCATATGCAAAGCAAGAGATTGATATGCCTCAAACTGAGGAGATTGATACGGCAAATGTTCTTATTTTGCAGGAGTTTGACCAGGACCATAATCTACTGATGGAGTGGAAGAACTTTGATCACATGAACATCCAAGATTATGCGGATGCACTAAACTTAAATTCAAACTATAGAAATTGGATGCATGGCAATAGTATTGAGATTGATGATGATCAGAATATTATTGTATCCAACAGAGCAATGAGCGAGCTCATTAAATTTAATCGTCAATCAGGAGAGCTGATATGGAGGCTCGGTGGCCCGATGAATGATTTTACATTTATTGATGATCCATTGCAGGGTCCCAATCGTCAGCATGATGCCCGTCGACTTGATAATGGAAATATTATGATATTTGACAATGGGGATCAAAGGGATGTTCCGCATACGCGAGTAACAGAGTACCAAGTAGATGAAGAGCAAATGACGGCGACGCTTGTTTGGAGTTACTCTCACCCTGATGAATATATCTCGATGAACCAGGGGTGCTCACAACGATTAGAAAATGGCAATACTCTGATAAGTTGGGGTGGGGTTCCAGGTCATGGGGCGATTATTACAGAGATCAATGATAGAGGAGAGAGAGTGCTTGAGCTAGAGTACCCAAAGACTAATACTAGCTACAAAGTTCGAAAAAGTAACTGGGCATTTAATATTAATCTCATGGAGCTTGACCTAAACCTGGATGGGAATGTAGATATTTTTGATATTATCGGTATTGTAAATTTTATTCTACTGGGACAGGACCCAGACTTTTTTCATCTTTATAAATCTGACTTCAATAAAAATGGGGATGTAGACATTGAAGATATCCTCCTCGCGATTGATCTAATACTGCTAGACATAGATTAATATTGACATTGATTATTATAATGTCTAGATTAATACAAGTTCGTGCGGACATTTCTCGAATTTGAGGAGGATATAACAGTAAGACGACGGTTTTACTCAAGAAATATGTGACTCGCATCACTATTTCTTTCCCTATTTTTCCCGATATTGTCCATAAATAAAGAAAAGTTTGTATAATTTTTGTGCGTTCTATTTTAGCGCGCGCAGATAAACAATAAAAACACAAGGAGGAAGTGATGAATACATCATGTGCTTGGCGAATGTACGCGACACTGCTTGTTTCATTTAGCTTATGTGCTATGGTCTTAGGTGACTCTTTTACAAAAGAGCAACTTATGGACCAGCAACTTAAAGCTGAAAAAGAGCAAGCACTTCTAGATAACATAGAAGCGAAAAAGGCCGCTGAGAGATTAGCTGCTGAAAATGAAAAAGCAATGATATCAGATGAAGTTGTTAAGATCAATGAAGAACTTAGCTCAGAAGATATTAATGCAAAAGAAGCTCTCGCAAGAGAGATTGAAAACAATAAAGTTATTAAAGAGATGGCAACACCGATAGTTACAAAAGATGTTGCAACTCCTATAACCAGCGTTCAGCCGGTAGAACTTACTAAGGTTGAAGAAGCTGTTTATGATAACAATGACAAACCACTAACAAACCCAAAATTAGAAGATTATATTAATCAGGGACTTGGCAGAGTAGAGAACAATACTATTCTAGATGGTACTGGTTCAAGAGATGGGTCTGTTACTTTAGTTGGTGCAGATGCCTACGGCGATGGCTGGAATGGCAATGAGATTTGCATCGATGGCGCTGGATGCTTTGCTGTTGAAGGTGCTGAAGGTTCATGGGACCTTGGTGTGATGGCCAGTGGCGATTATGCTGTAACATGTGATGGTGGTTCATGGCAGAGTGAAGTTTCCTGGTCTCTTATTGGGGCTGATGGAAGCACACTTCTATCTGGCGGTGCTCCATTTAGTGGCACTCTAACAGTGGGTGACAGTGGCTGCGCTGATGCAGATGCTCACTCTCTATCTGTTGGTGGTGGCTCATGGGGTAGCGAAGTAGGATGGTCTATCGATGGTACTAGCTATGCTGGTAGTGTGGGTGACTTTAGTTTATGTCTTGCCAATGGTGACTACACCTTTAGCATGACTGATGCCTATGGTGATGGCTGGAACGGTAACACTGCTACAATTTCAAACGCCGATGGCGAAGTTGTTGCAAGTGGTGGACTTGACAGTGGATCTGAAGGATCATTTGATTTTAGTTTAGGTGTTGCCGTTGTTACAGGCTGCACTGATGAAGAAGCTCCAAATTACAACCCTGATGCTACTGTTGATGATGGTAGTTGTGAAGATGGATGCTATAATTTAGGTGACTGGGGCTCATCTTGCGCAATGTATATACAAAATTATGGATACACATGCGAAGAGATGATCGGATACGGTTATGACTGTGCTGATTATGATGAGTGTTTCCCAGGTGAATGCCCAGAGCCAGATCCATGTGCTACAGCAGGTGGAAACCCTTCATGGGTAGGCGATGGCTACTGTGATGGTGGCAATAACAATGCAGATTGTGGATATGATGGCGGTGACTGCTGTCCTTCTACATGCGTTGATGGCTCGTACTCATGTGACACCTACGGTGGTGACTGTGATACTTGTTTAGATCCAGATGCAACAGACGGTTATGATGACTGTGGTGTTTGCAATGGTTCAAATGACTGTGCTGACTGTGCTGGCGTACCAAATGGTGACTCCTTTACAGATTGCGCAGGTACTTGCATAGCTGGTTCATACGTAAGTTGGATTGGTGATGGCTACTGTGATGATGGTTCATGGGGTGTAGACTTCGTGAGCTGTGGTGATTTTAACTGTGATAACGGTGACTGTGGTACTGAGTTACTTGATGACGGAACTTGCG
>CAZHKH010000112.1:0-4594 GCA_964532515.1 uncultured bacterium | reverse complement strand
GAATTAGGTGAACTTAAACTCGGTGGGCATGACCCAGCAAAAGTATACGCTGCATACTCAGAGGCTGTAAGGCACAAAGGTCAGCCTACTGTTGTACTGGCACAAACAATCAAAGGCTATGGTTTAGGTGAGTCTGGGGAAGGTAGAAATATTACTCACCAACAGAAGAAATTAAATGAAGAGGAACTGCTAAATTTTAGATCAAAGTTTAATATACCTCTTAGTGATGAAGATTGTATCCTAGCTCCATTCTATAAACCAAATGAAAATAGTGAAGAAATAAAATATTTGAAAGACCGCAGAGAGGCATTAGGTGGATCTCTTCCAAGTAGAGTAACTGATAATAAAAAATTAGTAATCCCACCAATTTCTATATTTAAAGAATTATTAGATGGATCAGATAATAGACAAATTTCAACAACAATGGCATTTGTTAGGCTATTAACAATAATTGTGAAGGATAAAGAAATAGGGGAAAATATCGTTCCAATTATTCCAGATGAGGCGCGCACCTTTGGCATAGAACCATTATTTAGACAAATTGGAATATATTCGCATGCTGGACAAAAATATGATCCGGTAGACTCAGATCAATTTTTGTATTATAGAGAAGCCACTGATGGACAGATTCTTGAAGAGGGGATAAGTGAGGCGGGTGCGATATCTTCATTTATAGCAGCAGGAACATCCTATACAAATAATTTGCAGCCTATGATCCCATTTTTTATCTATTACTCAATGTTTGGATTTCAGAGAGTTGGTGATTTTATATGGGCCGCAGCAGACATGAGAACAAAAGGATTTCTAATAGGTGGAACAGCTGGCCGAACAACCTTGAATGGCGAAGGCCTCCAGCATCAAGATGGACACAGCCATCTTATGGCATCAACTATTCCTAATTTAAAGGCATATGACCCTGCCTACGCATATGAAATTGCAGTTATAATTCAAGATGGACTAAAAAAAATGTATCAAGATAATAAAGATATATTTTATTACCTTACCTTAGAGAATGAAAACTATACCCAACCTAAAATGCCTAAGGATGTAGAAGACGGTATTATTAAAGGGATGTATCAAATTAAAAAATCTAAAAAATCTAATTTAAGTGTTCAGCTTCTTGGGAGCGGACCAATATTAAATGAGGTTATTGCTGCATCAGAATTACTCCAGAATGACTGGGGGGTAGAATCAGATGTGTGGAGTGTTACAAGTTATAGTGAACTTCATAAGGACGCAGAAGATGTAAATAGATGGAACTTGCTTAATCCTTCTAAAAAAAATAAACTATCATTTTTAAATGGATGTATAAAAAAATCAAATGATCCTATAATTGCCTGCTCAGATTATGTTAAATTAGTGTCAGAACAAATATCTCCATATGTTAACTCTGATTTCACAGCTATAGGGACAGATGGATTTGGTCGAAGTGGAACAAGGGATGAACTAAGAGATTTTTTTGAAATTGATAAATACTACATAACTCTTGCTGCAATGAATTCATTGTATAAACAGAAAAAAATTAATGAAGAAAAAATTAATGAAGTTATTAGTAAATATAAAATAGACTCAGAAAAAATTAATCCATTAAAATGTTAAAAAAATGAATAAAATATTATTACCAGAGCTAGGAGAAGGCATCACTAATGTTGAGATAAGAGATGTCTTAGTTAAAGAAGGTGACTCTATAAAAAGAGATCAAATAGTTCTGATCCTAGAAACAGACAAGGCGTCAATGGAAATTCCATCAGAACATGATGGCATTGTGTCTAAAGTGTATGTAAAAAATGGAGACAATATATCACCAAATGATCATATAATGGATATTCAGAGCGATAATCCAGAGAATCATAGTGAACAAGTTGATAACACTATTGAAAAATCAGAAGAAGTTATTAAAAAAAGTGAAACCTCTTTTGAAGAACCAGTTATCAAGGAGCCTTTAAAAATAGACGCTACTGAAATTGAAGATACAGTATCATCTTCTAATGTTCTGGCTGCACCTTCAATAAGAAAATTAGCAAGAGAGCTTGGGTGTGATATTAAACTAGTTTCTGGATCCGGCGAAAAAGGACGAATAACAAAAAATGACATTCTAAACTATGTAAATCACCACCTTGCTGATGATTCATCATCTATTAAGGCTGATGACTTAAGAAAAATATTGAAAGATGAAATATCTACAATTAAAGACAATATTATTAGTGATATATCAAATTTAAATAAACCTAAAGTCTTAGATGATATTGATTATTCAAAATGGGGACTCACAGAAACAAAAAAATTAAATAAGATAAAACTAGCAACCGCAAAAAATATGTCTAGCGCATGGTCAAATATCCCACAGGTGACACAATTTGATAATGCAGATATTACTAGCTTATACAAATCATATAAAAAAATAAAATTAATGAATAAGGATAAGGGTATAAAAGTATCACTAATTCCTTTTTATATTAAAGTTTTAACAAAAGCCATACAAGAGTTTCCACATTTTAATAGCTCATTAAATAATAATCATGATGCAATCATTATTAAAAAATATATTAACGTTGGAATTGCTGTTGATACAATTAAAGGCTTGGTCGTTCCAATTATTAAAAATTGTGAAAAAAAATCAATAAAAGAATTAAATATAGAATTATCTAAATTAGCTGATAAAGCAAAAAATGGAAAACTAGATATTAACGATATCTCTGGTGGTTCTATAACTATTTCTAGTTTAGGTGGTATCGGAGGGACTAATTTTACCCCAATAGTATTCGAACCTCAAGTTGCTATCTTAGGTTTTTCTAAAGCTGAATACCAATTAGTTAATTATAAAAATAAATTTGTAAAAAGATTAATACTACCCTTTACGCTAACATATGATCATCGTGTCATAGATGGTGCTGAGGCGGTCAAATTTACATCGAAAATTAGTAGTTTGTTGTCATCTGTAAGATTATTAAGGAAATAATTATGTCTGGAAAAAATCATATAGTTGTAATTGGATCAGGCCCCGGAGGATATGCCGCTGCATTTAGAGCTTCAGATCTGGGTAATGATGTGACTCTCATTGAAAAAGATTCTTCGTTGGGTGGTGTCTGTTTGAATAGGGGCTGTATACCTTCAAAAACATTGCTGCACATATCAAAAATAATAGATGAAACAGAAACTATTAAAAAATTTGGAGTAACCTATGCTCCTCCTTCCATAGATATGAAAAAAATTCAACTGTGGAAAAATAGAGTAATAAAAAAATTAGGGGGAGGAATTAAGCTATTAGCTAAACAAAGGAATGTTAATATAGTTAATGGTACCGCAAACTTTATTTCTGATAAATCTATAAGAGTAATTAATAATAATGGTAATGATGAAATTATTAATTTCAATAAATGTATCATTGCTACTGGATCTAGACCAAATAGCCTTCCATCTATAGATATTGATCATGAAAATATTATAGACTCGACCTCTGCCCTATCACTAAGTGAAATCCCAAAAACAATGCTTGTTGTTGGTGGTGGATATATTGGTCTTGAAATGGCAACTGCTTACTCCTCTCTAGGAACAAAGGTTGATGTTGTTGAATTTCTTCCAAGATTATTGCCGGGAGCAGATATTGATTTAGTTGAGGTTCTATCTAAAACGCTTAATAATAAATTAAATAATATTTATTTAAATACTAAAGTAACCTCTATATCAAATCTTAAAAAATCTGTTAAAGTTACTATGGAATCTGATGGAGAAAAACTATCAGGAAATTATGAAAAGGTTCTTATCTCTGTTGGGAGGATACCTAATACCGACAATCTCTCTTTAGAAAATACTGGAATACTAACTACAAAAGAAGGTTTTATTAAAGTTGATGAATATAGACGAACAAATATCGAAAATATCTTTGCTATAGGTGATGTTACTGGAAATCCAATGCTCGCACATAAAGCTACCCATGAAGGAAAAGTTGCTGCAGAAGTTTGTACAAATATACCAAATGCATTTGAACCCCAGGTTATTCCAGCAGTTATATTTACCGATCCAGAAATTGCATGGGCCGGAAAAACTGAAGAAGAACTAAAATCAGATAATATTAAATATGAAAAATCTGAATTTCCATGGCAAGCAAGTGGTAAAGCAATTGCAATGGATAGAACTGAAGGAAAAACTAAAATTTTATTTGAGCCAGAATCAAAAAGAGTTATTGGGGTTGGAATAGTAGGATATAATGCAAGCGATCTTATTGGTGAAGCTGCTCTAGCTATTGAAATGGGTTGTTATTCTGAAGATATTGCTCTTACAATTCACCCACACCCAACTCTAACTGAAACATTCTCAAATACAGCTGAGGTAATGGAAAAAACTATTACTGATTTATATATACCCTAAAAAGATTTCAATAAAAAATTTATTTAAAACTTTTAATAGTTTTTGATTTATCTGATGATAAAAAATCGATTTTTTCTGCTTTAAGAATCATAGACATCATAGATGTAAGTTCAATTTCGCCTTCTATTAAAAGCTGACATTCCTCCCCACTGAAAGACATTTCACAATTATCATAATAGTAAGAAACAAAATCTTTCCTAGCTTACCTGCTAAGACCATCAATACG
>CAZHKH010000111.1:1910-4645 GCA_964532515.1 uncultured bacterium | reverse complement strand
TGAAAACCGCTGCCGTAGTAGACAAGGTTTTAGGGAATATGGGTATACCGCGCAGGGGCGGCATCGCCATTACTGGCATTAAGGGGTACCTAGAGGGAGGCGCAGGACCAGGCCCTACTATCGGTGTTATGGGAGAACTTGATTCGCTTTTGGTTCCTGGCCACCCCTACGCTGATGTCACTACCGGGGCTGCTCATGCTTGCGGTCACCACGCACAGATTGCCATGATGCTCGGTGTCGGAATGGGCATGCAGGCCACCGGAGTCATGGATGCCCTCACGGGGCGCGTTGCTCTCATTGCCGTTCCGGCTGAGGAGTACATAGAGGTAGAATATCGCAACAACCTGCGGCAACAAGGGAAACTGGGGCTTTTGGCTGGTAAGGCAGAGTTTCTTCGCCTTGGAGAATTCGATGATGTAGACCTCGCTATGATGACCCACACATCAAGCAACACCGATGAGGGCAAGCTAACCGTCTCATCTACAAACAACGGGATGATAGCTAAATTCATCCAGTTCCAGGGCAGGGCCGCTCATGCGGGGGGTTTCCCACACCGTGGAATTAATGCCCTCAACGCAGCGACCCTGGCGCTTAATAACATACATGCCCAGAGGGAGACTTTCCAAGACAAAGACACTGTTCGTGTTCACCCTATCATCACAATGGGGGGTGCAAGCGTGAACTCCGTTCCAGCAGATGTTCGCATGGAGACCTTTGTCCGCGGTAACAACCTTGACGCAATTATTGATGCGGATACCAAAGTAGATCGCAGCCTTCGTGCCGGCGCCATGGCCGTGGGTGCCACCGTAAATATCACCACTCTCCCAGGCTATATGCCCATGAATAATGACGACAATTTGATGTCTTTATACCGAAGCAACGCCGCTTTTGTTGTAGGCGAAGAGAATGTTGGCAAAGCCGCTCACCGCACCGGATCCACAGACATGGGTGACGTTGGACATGTCATGCCCACCATACATCCATACGCTGGAGGTGCGATAGGCACTGGCCATGGCGATGACTACTTGATTCAAGATTGGGACAACGCTGTAATCAACGCAGCAAAAGCAATGGCCCTCACAGTGATTGACCTGCTTGCGGACGGCGCAGTTGCGGCCAAAGAGGTTAAGTCAAAGCACCGGCCGAGAATGTCAATAAATGAATATCTCGCTACTCAATCAGACAATCTACGAGAAGAGACGTACACCCCATAAGCGAAAGTACTCGACGATTAATCCAAGGAGGCGTCTCATGGCCAAGCCAGTAATCGCAGTATTCTCAGGTCCAAGAGCGACAGTGACCAACTCTCCGCCACTAGTAACCAGTAACAAGGCCCGACTGCCTGGGGAGAAAATGTTGCCTGGCACCTTCGATCACTTGGTTGGACAAACTCTCCACGAACCGGTAATCGTACGAATTAGAAAATTCAGCGCCCATCCGTTAGAAGAGGATGCCAAGGACCTCTATCACGATAATGGCATGGACTACTATGAAGTGGAGTTGCGGCCAGAGGATGGCCCCTATTTGCTGCCATACATGGCACGTCGAGCCGATGGTTCAAAGGACGGCACACCGTTTAATACCGGTCCAGGTGAGGATGGCCGGCAACACCACTACCCAGACGCTTCTAGAGTGTTCGCAGATATCGATCGCACCATCGGTGGTAGGACTGATGGCGGAGTAGCTAATGCATTGGAGACCCGAGCAGACTACGATTTCATCCGCGTACTACCCCCTGGAGGCTATACCAAGGCGGGTGAAGTTCCCGGTATCGATTTTTTCTCAAGTGGTGCACCACCTTTCAATAAATTTCCATCGGCAAATGGCCTCGCAAAAGTTGCCAACATGGTTAACAAAGCCCTATCTTCGGGTCGGTACGTAGGCGGTCTCTGGCTTGAAGGTAGCCCCACAGTCGAAGAGACCCTCTACTGGCTAAGCCTTTTGGTCGGAACAGACTTACCCATCGCTGGTGCAGCATCACAACGACCCCACGGCCAGCTTGCTAATGATGGTGACCGCAACCTCGTAGACGCCGTCGATTACATTCTGTCAGGGCAGGGAGTTGGCGTAGGAGCTGTTGGTGTGGTAGATGAGCAAATATTTGCTGCGCGCGAATTCAAGAAGGCCGACGACCGACCTGGTAACTACAAAGCAACTGGTGGGCATGGAGGGATCCTTGGCACCGCTGGATCACCCGTGACCCTGTGGTATCGACCCACATATAAGCATACAGGGACATCCGATGTTCGACTCGATGCTTTGCCAACGGATCTTGCATTTATAGATTCGGCAGCCGACACAAAACCAACAATCATCACCATCAAAGATAAAGAAGGGGCGTTGCTTGAAGATGTTATGCCACGCGTTCACATCACAAAATATGGTGCGTACATGGCAGAGAATGCAGCCGGAAGCCCTGAATCTGAAGTGGATATCTACAGTCGGGTGGAAAAGGGACTTTTGGAAAGAGCTGACAAGAAACCGGGCACGCCAAAGCTCCACGGTTTTGTGCTAGAAGGAGCATCACCATATGCCTTCGGCACAGAATCTCAAATGGCGGCACTCACCATGGCAGCGTACAGCGGGTTCCCGGTAGTTAAAGTTGGACGTGCTGACCCTGGCGGTCGCGTGCCAAGCAACGCCAATGACGCCTTCATTGAGGGTAGTAATTTAGACACAAACAAGGCTAGGCTACTACTCATCGCATCGATGCTGAAGCTTGGTCGACTGCCTCG
>CAZHKH010000111.1:0-1810 GCA_964532515.1 uncultured bacterium | reverse complement strand
ACGACCGCTTTGGCGCATGCGGCCGCCAAAGTAGCTGCATCTCCATCCTCACCGGAACGTGCTTACATCGTTGCATATGAAGCTGGCGTCCATCGCACGGACGACGGAGGCCAGACATGGAAGCAAATGACCTCGTATCCAACCAACCATGCCCAGAGTTTGGCGATCCACCCACAAAATCCTGACCTTTTATATGTAGGTAGTGAGCCAGCAACCGTCTATCGGACAAACGATGGTGGCTCTACCTGGGAAGAGTGTTCAACGTTCCGTGAAGTGCCAGGATCGGCGGATTGGTCATTCCATTGGGAGGGTCGACACGCCCATGTTAGAGATCTCCGCCTCTCGCCCGACAACCCCGAAATAATCTATGCGGGCATAGAGGTGGGCGGCATCCTGCGTTCACCGGATGGTGGTCGGACATGGAAGCACCTTCATGGCGCTAATACTGATGTTCATAAAGTTGTATCCAGCCCTTCCATGCCCACCACAGTTTACGCAGCCACGGCCGGTGGCCCCTTTCGAAGCGACGACAGCGGTACCACGTGGAAAGACATCGGGACCAAGCTTGAACGAAGGCACAACATCCCTATCATTCAGGCACCCGACGACCATAATTTGGTCATCGCCGGCGTCGCCAGCAGCGCGCGGCGAAAGGAGGCTGAGGTAATACGATCCACTGATGGTGGACAAAACTGGACCAAGCTGGATGGGCTGGGGAGCGATGACAATATGGTGGTTGCCTTGGCTTGGGATCCTACTAATACCAATCACGTCTTCGCCGGCACTGACAATGGAACAATCCACATGAGTACGGACAGAGGTTCATCATGGAACCTTATATGCGATACCATACCCACGGTTGCCGTAGGTGCGATCACCGTGAGTTCCATTCCGTAATTCATTCCTAGAAGGGTCTTAATTCCCTATGCACACCAATCAAAATTCATCAATAGCCAGTTGGGTTAACGAAGGAATTTCATGCTGAATGTATCACTCGAAGCCGCAGAAGCATTAATCCACGGATTAGCACAAAAAGACCTTGAACCCGGAGAGAGTTTCCGCCTGACATTCGACGGCACCAAATTCGATATCGTCCCCGATGCAATCAAGGTGTCAGATAAGGTTGTCGAGCATAACGCTATCCCCGTTCTCCTAATTGGACCAGAGGTAGAACTTGCCCTCCCGAACGCTACCTTGGACATCGAGCAACGCCCAAGCGGTGCACACGTGGTTATCCGGCCAGAATGAATTACACGTAGAACTTGCGATTATGTATAATGTGCGCGGATTAGAAACATTACGGCAATACCCGGGGTGCGGATGAACCTTCAACCTGTAATCTTGGCGGGCGGCTCAGGTACCCGTTTGTGGCCTTTATCCAGGCAGGACATGCCTAAGCAGTTCCTGCCGTTAATTGGTGAACACACCCTACTGCAGGATACCGCCCTCAGACTTTCGGGGCTCCCTGACTGTTCACCGCCTATAATTGTCTGCAATGAATCTCATCGTTTCCTAGTCGTCGACCAATTAGCTGCAGTGGGAATAACCCCTGCAGCAGTGATTCTCGAGCCAGAAGGGCGAAACACGGCACCCGCTTTAGCGCTTGCAGCCCATGAAGCATTATCTAAATCTGGAAATGATTCACCGCTCTTACTCACAATGCCTGCTGACCACACTATCCGAGACGCTGAAGCGTTTCGCCATACAGTCAGTGACGCAGCATCGGTTGCCGCATGTGGCTATCTAACAACTTTTGGTGTGACTCCTACTACGCCTGAAACAGGCTATGGTTACATCAAAACTGGAGATC
>CAZHKH010000110.1:0-4673 GCA_964532515.1 uncultured bacterium | reverse complement strand
GAAAGGTATGATATAGAAGAGCTATAATCCACAATTTTCAAAGCTAGGTGAAATACTCGTTAATGAAAAAATCATTACAGACAAGCAACTAGAAAAAGCGCTAGCTGAACAGAAAAAAAAGAAAGACAAACTTGGAAATATATTAGTATCAAATGGAACAATTACAGAAAATGATTTAGTAAAAGCTTTTTCTCTTCAGCTTGGAAGCAAGTCAATAACCGAAGATGAACTTCTTAAAGCTCCCGAGGATACAGTGAAACTATTAGCAGAAGATTTCGCTAAAGAAAATAATGTAATTACCTTAAAGAAAACATCTAATTCAATATATGTTGCAATGGAAGACCCTGAAGATGTCGCAACTATTGATGCAATTAAAAAACTAACAAAATTAACTCCAGAAATATTAGTTGCGGGAAAGACAGCTATTAAAAATGCTATCGAGCACTTATATGAAAGAGTTCGAAAATCAGGGGAAGTTGAAAGCGCTATCTCAAACATAAAGGTTGTTCCTGGAAGTGAAGATGGTGGAGATGAACTTGATTTAGCCTCAGAAAAAGTTTCAGCTAAAGATGCCCCTTTTGTAAAATTAGTTAATTTAATATTAACAGAAGCTATCAAAGAAGATTCATCTGATATTCATATTGAGCCTGGTAGAGAAGAGGTGAATGTAAGGATTAGAATTGATGGGGTGCTCTTAAAAATTATGACCCCGCCAGCCTCATCATTAAATGGTATTGTTACTCGTATAAAGATTTTATCAAAATTAAATATTGCAGAACATAGACTGCCTCAAGATGGTCGTATGAAAATAAAAACAGCATCTAGAGATATTGATGTTAGAGTCTCAATCCTACCTACAGTGCATGGAGAAAAAGTTGTGCTTAGATTGCTTGGTAGTGGGAAATTATCATTGAACCTTTCAAATTTAGGTTTTGAAGAAAAAAAATTAACTACGTTCAAAAAGTGGATAGGACAACCTTATGGAATGATTATTATTTCTGGGCCAACAGGTAGTGGTAAATCAACTACATTATATGCAGCACTTCAAGAGATTCACTCAGAAGGGATAAATATAACTACTGTAGAAGATCCTGTGGAATATCAATTAGCCGGGATTAATCAAGTTCAAATGCATGATGAGATCGGGCTGAATTTTGCTGCATCATTAAGATCAATTTTAAGACAGGAACCAGATGTATTGCTTATTGGTGAGATAAGAGATGAAGAAACAGCAAATATAGCTGTTAAATTTTCAATGACTGGTCACCTTGTATTTAGCACAGTCCATGCAAATGATGCTACATCAACAATAGCGCGACTACTTGATCTTGGCATTCCTCCATTTCTACTTGGTTCATCGCTTAATTTAGTTATGGCTCAAAGACTTGTTAGAACAATAGATAGTGAAAATAAAGAAATATATAAACCTACTAAAGAGGAGCTCGATTTAGTCTCATTTCCAAAATCAAAAATGAAATCAACTAAATTTTATAGAGGAGTTCCAAATAGAAGTAATCATAATTCTGGGTACAAGGGTAGAACTGCAATTCATGAAATTCTTGAAGTTGATAACCCGATGAAAAAATTAATTTTTGAGGGTGCGAATCAAACTGAAATTAAAAAAACTGCAATTAAAAATGGTATGACTCCATTAAGAGAGGCTGGAATATCAAAAGTTATTAGTGGCTCTACAACAATTGAAGAGATACTAAGAGCAACTGTAGAAGATATCTAATGCCTACTTTTGAATACATTGTAAGAACTCAAGATGGGAAAAGAGTTGAAGGTAAGATAGATGCAGAAAACTTAAATCGTGCCAATGAAAAACTACTAGAGAAAAAATTTACAATAGTAAAATTAACTGAGAATGAAGTTGCATTTGATTTCTTAGGTCCATTTTTAGATCGTTTGAATCTTGAAATGGAAAAATTTAAAAATAGAATACCCCTTTCTACATTGGTGTTTTTTACTCGTCAACTTTCAACAATGTTCTCAGCTGGATTAACTCTTGAAAAATCAATATTTTTTCTATCTCAAGATGAAAAAAATAAAAAATTTAAAAAAATATTAGCAGATCTTGATCAGAATATTAAAAGAGGAATGCTTTTATCTGACACCCTTGAAAGACATCCAGGGGTATTTTCAAATTTATTTATTTCAATGGTTAGAGCTGGAGAAGTTAGTGGTAAACTATCTGAAACTCTTGAAGAATTAGCACAATATTTAGAAACTGTTGAAGAAACTCAGAGAAAAGTCAAATCTGCTATGTATTATCCTGTTTTCATTATAGGATTCTTAGTAATTACCTTATTTTTAACTTTTACATTTTTAATTCCCAGTTTCTCTGAAGTTTATGACCAACTTGGCTCAGAATTGCCATACTATACTGTCCTAATGGTTAATATAGGTGAATGGCTACAATCAAATATCTTCTTTGTGTTATTCGTTTCTATTGGAACTTTAGGCTCTATATGGATGGCTACATTAACAGATTCTGGAAAACTTATTAAAGATAGATTTTTATTAAGGATACCTATCTTTGGTAAAATTATAAAGGATAACATATTAAGCAAATTTTCTAAGACCTTTGGTATTTTAGTCAATGCTGGAGTTCCAATTATTGATACATTAGATTTAGTGAAAAAGGTTGTAGATAATCGTGTTTATGAACTAGCTACAATAGAGGCATCAACAAGTATTGAAAATGGATCAAATATTTCTCAAGCATTAAAAAATACTGGAGAATTCCCTTCTGAGATGATTCAATTATTATCTACTGGAGAAGAAACAGGTGAAATTGATACTCTATCTCTTAAAGCTTCTGAGTTTTATACAAAACAAGTTAATGCAAGTGTTGATAGATTAACATCAATCATTGAGCCCTTATTAATAATATTGGTTGGAGGAGTTATTGGAATTATTGTAATTGCAACTTATCTTCCTATTTTTCATTTTGGAACGGCTCTATCTGACCACTAATGATATTATTTTTTATTCTTGGAACATTAATTGGGAGCTTTCTTAATGTAGTAATTTTTAGATTTCCAAATAATGAATCAATTATTACACCAAGATCTCATTGTAGAAACTGTAAAAAAAATATCCCATTTTACCTAAATATTCCAATTCTAAGCTATATTATATTAAAAGGTAAATGTCAGAGTTGTAAGACAATAATCTCTCCTCAGTATATAATTGTAGAATTTTTAACTGGAATTTTATTTTTTTTAGTATTTAATGGCCTAGTAATATATGAAGCTACGCTTCTTGTAATTATTTTTTCATGTTTAATAGTTATAAGTTTTATTGATTATCGTTATCATCTAATACCATCTTTATTGCTTATTTTTTTATTGATTTTACTAATTCCATACTCACTAATATATAAAGTTTCTATTAATGAAATTTTAATTGGAGGATTTGCAATTACAGCTTATCTATTAGGATGTACTCTATTTGTTGGTTTTCTAAAAAAACAAAAAAATATACTTGGTTTTGGTGATGTCCTTCTTATTTTTTTTATAGGAGGATGGTTAGGGATTCTTTATTCATTTTTGTGTCTTTTTGTATCTGCAATTATTGGAATAGTATATATTGTATTCACTAATCTAAAAACAAAGAATAAAAGAATAATAAAAATTCCATTTGGCACCTGTTTGTCAATTTCATTTGTAATTATATCATTATTAAAAATATACACTAACTTAATTATTTTTTAATATCTGTCTATTCCTTTCAAATAGCATCGCACTTACCGTAGCTGATATATTTAATGAATTAATCTTTCCATTCATTGGAATAGTAATAAGCTCATCACAATATTTTCGTACAACTGGTCTTATCCCCTCTCCTTCACTTCCAAAAACAAATCCTATTTTTCCTTTTAAATCAAATTCATACCAAAGTTTAGATTCTATAGAATTTTCTACACCAACTATCCAATAGCCAATATCCTTTAATTCATTAATTGAATATTTTATATTTTTCGCTACAATAATATCTAAATTACAAAATGCTCCTTGACTAACTTGCAGAGCTGAGCTAGTTATTTTAACACTTCTTCTTTCTGGTAGAATAATACCATTAATCCCAGCACATTCAGATGTTCTTATAATCTGCCCTAAATTCTGAGGATCTTTAATTGAATCTAAAATAATATAACAACTATTATTTATTTTTTCTTCACTAATCGGGATACCAGAGGATACTGTATATGAAAACATAATAACGATCCCCTGTGTTCTTGAGTCTCCATACTTATTGTAGAATTCATTTTTATTAAGAACTAATAATTTCTTTGCATATTTTTTATTTAATAAATTTTTATGAGTAAATTTTTCTAATTCAAAATTATTGGATATAATGATTTTATTTATGGAGCACTTATCAGATTCTAGTATAGATTTAGCTCCATTTAGTCCACATACTAAGTACTCTTCAAATCTATTTAATTTGTTTTTATTTTTCATATCTCAATATATTAATATTATAATACAAATATATGGTTATTCTTTATGCTAAATAAAATTAGAGTAGATAAATTTTTATGGTGTGTTAGACTTTTTAAAACAAGGGCTTTATCAAATCAAGCTTGCTCGAAATCAAAAGTTAAAGTCAATAACAAAACTATAAAATCATCTTATATGATTAAACTAGATGATACTATTAGTATT
>CAZHKH010000109.1:0-4729 GCA_964532515.1 uncultured bacterium | reverse complement strand
AAAATCTCTCTTATTCAGCATTGTTCCATCCTGATTTGTAAAATATTTAGAAAATGAATATGATCCAAATTGACTAATATAAAAACCATAGCTACCGTTTTCTCTTCCATTAAATGATCCACCCCAAAAAATACCGTATCCAGATTTATCATTATCTTCTTTATTTATATTCTTCATTGATGTTGCAATCTCAAAATCAATATCATCAAATGAAATATTTACTATATCTTGAAGTGACCAAACAGAATTCTGTGCATTATGATCCCAAAAATCATTTTTCATTATATTGTATCCACCATTGCCTACTGTTACTTTGCCATCATCTCCTTCATAATATATTATTGAACCATTAAAATCATCAAAAATCAAGTTTGTTCTATTACTAGTTTGCTGCGTTTGCTGGTGTTCGGTATAAACATCTTCTTGATTAAATTCGAGGTCCTCTTGATTATCGACTACATCAAGTATTTGTTCTTCAAACTCCCATATATATAAATGATCAAATTTTATTTGATGTTTACCATTATTTGTTCCTGCATACAATCCAACATAATCACCGTACAAAGGTACTACCTCATGATTAAGGACTAAATACTCATTAATGTAGAACGAGTAATTATTATCTGTTTTAAATACCTGTAATAAATTTCTTGCATCATTCTCTTTATTTATCCAATCTGATTGAATCCAATCACCACTTAAATTAGTATAATTTCCATTTTCATATTTATAAAATCCAAAGTATCCGCTATTTGTAATCATAAAAACTAAATTATTATCTTCTGGCCTATCACTCTTTGCTCCCCATACAATTCCACACTGATTCTCTTGTTTATTATTATCTGTATTATTTGTAAAACAATCAGATTGAATTACAAAGTTTCCACTATGATTATATTTTTTTCTAATAGTTACTTGTTTCCCTCCAGAATTAATATTAAAAAAATACTTCCCATCCTTGATACCTGCTCCTTCTTCTTTAAAAATATTTTTTTTATCTACAAGCCAATTGTTATTGTTGTTTTCAAAATCTTCACGAAAAATCATATTATATTTTCTATTATCTTCTGAAAAAATAAAGGTTAAAGGAATTGTCAAAATGAAAGGCATTATATAATTAAACATGCATTCTACTCCACTCTAGGTTTGATTGATTAAGTTAATAAAAGAACAAACAAATATCAATATATGTTGGAAAATTTGTAAATAAATTTGATTTATAGCTATCTATACTTACTTATAAAATTCTTAGACTTTCTAACTAAATCTGATTGTTTGCTGTAGGTATCTACAACTTTTTGAAAAGCCTGGACAGCTTTATCTTTTTGATTGATATTGAGATAGCAAAGACCAAGCTTGTACTGAGAATATGATTTCTTATTATTATCTTCATAGTTAAATACTTTAGTAAATGCCTCTATTGCCCGATTAAAGTCTCTTGTTGCATAATATATCTCTCCCACCCAATACTGACAGTTATCCGTCAAATCGTTCACATTACCTAGTTCTAGAAGTGAGAGAAACATTGATAAGGCCCTATTGTAGTCTCCATCAAGATATCTAGTATATGCCTCATCATATCTCTTTTTGTACTCTGATTTAGTTATTTTCAATGGTGCAGAGCTATCGCCATCATCTATATCTTTAGAATCAACTGATACAGAGGGACTTGATTGATTTAAGACATTAAAAACAAGATCTTTATTTAAATTTTTCAAATTTGAAAAACCACTATCAAGCTCTAAAATCTTATTTTCTAATTTAATCACTTTTGCTGCTAGCTTATTATCTAATCTTAGCATCTGTAGTACAAGATCTTTATTTAAATCCTCAAGTTCATCAATTCGAGAATCTCTTGATGACATATTCTTCTCTAGAGAATCAACTCTAACTGACAAATCTCCTTCAAGTAATCCAAAATTAAGTTCTAAAGACTGTATTTTTGTCTCTAGTCGCATATTCATTGACTCCATTTTTATCATCATATTTTTTATATCATCATGTGCGCTGATATATAATGAATCTGAACCAGATAACATATTTTCAATTTCAAAAAATTTATTTTGTACAATTTGAAGAAGCTCAAGCATATCTTGACTTTCTCCGCTACTCAAGTTTTGATCTGATGATAAATGATCATCAGGAACTGTATCATCACTATCTTGATTAATACTCTCTATTAATTTATCAATCTTCTCGTTTTGAGCTATGATAGATTGGAGTAACTGATTTTCTATATCATCTTCATGAGAATCTGATATTATCTGATTTGATTGTAAAGCCGAATCTGACTCAACTGGATCTATATTATTTTGATGATCATCGATCTGCTGCTCTGAATTATTTTGAAGCTCATCATTTATTTCATCTTCTGAACTACTTAATGTGAATGGCCAAGATGGCTCATTATTTGAAGAATCTGTTGACTCTTCCTGCTCTACAGCTTGTTCATTTTCATCAATTTGATCTTGAGCAGGACTATTGTCGGATTCAGATGCTTCAGATTCTTGATTAGATGACTCTTCAGATGCGACTTCCTGTTCTTCAGATTCTTCTGAAGGTCTTGATTCGCTTGATGATAGCACCTCATCGGTTTCATCAATTGGTGTGTATGGAATTCTAAGTATCTCTTGACCATCAGATTCTTCTTTTTTTTCTCTCTCTTCTTGTGTTAGCCAGATGTCGTCTTCAGCGTCTTTTTTTCTTTTTCTTTTAAAAATTCCAAATAGACCCTTTTTTTCTGATTTTTCTTTATATTCTTTCTTTTTCTTCTTTCTAAAAAGACCTCTCTTTTTTTCTTCAGCACTATCCTCTTCATTTTTATCCTTCTTTTTGAACAAAGACCACTTCTTTTTTTCTTCAGTAGAATTAGAGTCATTATCTTGATCACTGCTCTGAGGAATTAATAGGGATAAAACAATAATAAATATGTATATGTTCTTTAATCTCATTTTATTTCTTGGAATCGAATACTGTAATATAAATTTATTTTGCTATTAAATCATTAATTATTATCAATCAATATAATATTTAGAAGAAAGATGATATCAAAGATATCTAGATTCCCATCTTGATTAATATCTGCATTCTCTACATATTCAGAACTACTAATAATTAGATTTAATGCTACCATAACATCAAGTATATCAATCTGATTATCCTCATTGAGATCACCCAATAATAAATCTGTAAAATAAAAACTTATCTCTTGATTATTATTTGAATTGTTCGCTGGATTTAAACTGAAAAGATAACTAGAATTATCAATATTGTAAGTTGATAGGTCTAATGATAGCTCTATAATACTAGAGCTATCAACTACACTTCCATCTAAAATTACCGTACCTAGATAATCAGATAAAGAATATTCAAATTCATTGGTGCCCCAGCCATGATTATATATTCTTATATCTAAAAAACCATTGTTAACAATAGAATAGTTGGAATACTCTCCAGTGATATTAGAAATCTCAAAAGAAAAAGCACTGGGAAATAAATTTTCGATTCTCTCTGTTCTATAAATTGTAACATCATATCCATGTTGATCATTTACATTTAAATGCCAAACTAGCTCATTCTCAGAGTTCACTTCAATAACATTACCTGTTCTTCCAGCTGAAATTAAGGAATTTCCACTGCTAAGTCTATCACACTCTCCTCTTGAACCTGTAAACATTGAATCTGGAAGAGTATGCTCCCACACTAAAAAAGGTTCATCATTATCAAATCCGACCTCCACGCATCTTGATAGTTCAGGGTCCTGGTATCTTGCATTATCAAAGAAAATTAAATTCCCTGATGGAGTGAGTTGAGCTGAATGCTGTTGAGAAAAATTAAGCTCATTCTCAAAGCTAGGATTCTCCATAAAATCAGACTCACCTAAATTCCAATTAATATTTCCTGTTTGGTAATCTATTGATGTCACTCGAGATAAATTTCGTATTGATACATAAACTGATTCAGAAGTAGAATCATACAGAACAGAATTAGAATGAGTCCAATCAAGTTCTATCGTTCCATTGTAGGTTTCTGCGTAATATGGGTTGTACTCTACTAAGCTAATATGATCAAAAGTATTCCACTCCCAAATTTCTTCGCCACTTGAATTTATTTCTATAAATCGATCTCCTTGCCATGGAATCGGGAAATCAGAAAATGCATCATCACATTCCACCGGACAATCATGATACTCAATTTCAGCATCTATAAAAAAATATGTTCCTGTATTAGTCTTTGATATCTGATGATGTATACTATACTCAGATGGTGTTTGAAATATGATATCACTATCTAAATTAAACTCATATCCTGTTCCATTTGAAAATCCTATTAAATTTCCATTGTCTAAAAATTGCGTTACAATAATTCGTGAAAAATCAAAATTATCTTTCTCTGCAAACCATATTGTCTCGCCATACCTATCTATAGCGACAGAGTAATTTAGTGACTCAAAATCCAATACATTGATTCCATTTGTGTATTCCTCTTCATCTATATGAAAAATATTTATTTGATTAGCATGATGCTCTGGAAGTGGGTTGATGGTAAAGTATTTTGTAGGCAAACACATATCAGTGATTTCTTCAACACTACACGCCTTCCAATAGTATGTTGATTCCCAATCTAAAAATTCATCATAAATAATGGAATTCGATACTGATATCGTTGTATCTGCATCAACAAAGGCCTTATTATCTGATATAATAAATTGATAGCTACTTTGATTCTG
>CAZHKH010000108.1:0-4751 GCA_964532515.1 uncultured bacterium | reverse complement strand
ATCAATGGATATTTCTCCGAATTCTCCTAGTTTTTTTAATATTTCCTGCTGTATCTCAAGCATCTTTGACTTTGTTTTTGCTTCAAACCTACATACAATTACAGGTTGGGTATTAGATGCTCTTACAAGGCCCCACCCATCATCAAACTTTATTCTAACTCCATCAACAGTTATACACTCATAATTGGTAGAAAAATATTGAAATGCTTTTTTTGCTATCATAAATTTTTCATTATCATCATAACATTCTAATCTCAATTCGGGTGTAGAATAATACTTAGGAACTACCGAAGTAAGTTCTGAAAGAGTTTTTTCTTGGATTGAAAGTAATTGTGCTAAACGAAGAGAAACATAAATAGCATCATCATATCCAAAATAATCATCAGCAAAAAATATATGTCCACTCATCTCACCACCTAATTTTGCATTCTCTTCTTTCATCTTATTCTTAATTAGAGAATGCCCTGTTTTCCACATTACAGGTTTTCCATTATACTTTTTTACCATATCTTCAAGAGCTTTTGAGCATTTGACATCATAGACGATTGAATCGCCACTTTCAACAATAAATGGGAGAAAAACTGTCATGAGAATATCAGATCTTATAATCTCTCCATTCTCATCAATTGCAACTATTCTATCTGCATCTCCATCAAAAGCAATTCCTGCATCACAACCATTACTGATAACAAAATTTTGAAGATCAACTAGATTAGAATCAACTGTAGGGTCAGGATGGTGGTTTGGGAAGGTTCCATCTGTATCACAATATAATTCATAGAGATCAATATTAAATTTTTTATATAGTGACGGCGCGACAATGCAGCCAGCGGCATTTCCACAATCTATCGCTATTTTCAATTTTTTATTAATATTGATTTTTTCTTGAATCATTTTAAAATAATCATCAATAATATTATAGCTAGTCAATTCCCCATGGCCATCCACATAATCTTTATTTATAATAGCTTGATATAGCAATTGAATATCATCTCCATAAAATGGTTTTTTATCAAAGGTTAGCTTGAAGCCATTATATTCAGATGGATTATGGCTGCCTGTGATTTGAATTGCTGCATCGACATTGATATTATTATTATGAAGGCTATAGTAGCTCAAGGGAGTTGGTAACTCTTTAAAATTAATAACCTTTACTCCTGTTGATAATAGGCCTTTAATTAAATTTTGAAGTAAGCTTGAGCTACTAGGCCTAACATCGCTGCTCACTCCAACTGCCTGCTTATTATTAGTCACAACATAGGAGCCAAAAGCCTTACCTATATTTAAGGATAATTCAGGAGTGATCTCTTTGCCAACAACTCCCCTGATATCATACGCTCTAAAAATATTTTTTGAAAGTTTATCCACTATAAATTTCTCCTAAAACGACATCTTTATTTGCGCCGGTCACAGATGGCATATTACTATTTAGATTGATTATCTTACACGCTCCTAATGTAGCAATTAATAGAGCCTCTTTTATAGAAGAATCTATGCCGTAGCTAGATATTGATTCCACTTTATATCCTCTTTCAATGAGCCCACTCTTAATCATAGGGTGTTCAATCCCCCCTCCACTACAAATCAATTTAAAATCAGATTTATTTAATTTAATAAACTTAGTAATATTATAATCAATACTTTCAATTGAAAATTCAACGAAAGTCCTGACAATATCATTATTATTAAACTCAGAGTTCTCTATAGCTAATTCAGAAAGCACATCATATTTAAAATCAGTAATATCCATCGATTTTGGAGGTATTTTCTTTATACAATTCAAATCAAGTAGCTGATTTAAAATATTTTTATTAACTATACCTTTTCTAGAATACATGGCATCCATATCATACTTCGCATCAAATAGTGATCTGCAAGCCATATCCACTAAACACATACCAGGCCCAGTATCAAATCCCAAAACCTTATCTTTCTGTTTATTCTTAGGTATATAAGAAATATTGGATATGCCCCCAATATTTAAAGTCACAACTTCTTTATAAAGATCAGAGAATAAAAGCCAATCTAAAAAGGGCATCAATGGAGCTCCATTACCTCCATTTTTTATATCATTCTCTCTGAAATTATATACTACTGGAATTTTAAAGTAATTAAAAAAAAATTTATAGTCAAAGAGTTGAATCGAGACTGATTTATCCACATGATGAACAGTTTGACCATGGCAGGCGATATAGTCAATTCCTTTAAGATCTGAAAATTGTTTAATTTTTTTTATATATATTCTAGTCAACTCCGTCTCAGATTCTTTTATTTTATATTTTTCATTATCTCTCAATGAATGAATAAAAGATTTTTCTGAATCTGAGTATGGAAGGGTCGAGAATTTATTGATTTTATATTCTAACTGGTAAGCTGAGTTAATATCTATATGAACCTCACAACAATCAAGTCCATCACACGAATTTCCAGACATAATGCCAAGTATATTCATTTAAATTTTATTTTGCGTGTTCATTGATTATAGATCTTAAGGATCCATCAAATTTTTTTATTAATTCAATAGATTCTAGGTAACTAACGCCTATTTTTTTCATGATTAACGCATTCTTCACTTTCCCTTTAGATCTGCTTACTAGCTCTTCTGCTTCATCTGAGCTTGCGCCCGTTAATGATTTTATAATATTGACTGCCCTCAACAATAACTTTTTATTTACTACTTTTAGATCAACCATATAGTTTCCATATGTTTTATTTAACTTGATCATTGTTATAGTGCTAATCATATTTAATATCATTTTAGTGGCAGTTCCACTTTTCATTCGGGTTGAACCTGAAATAATTTCAGGACCCACAAAAACTTTTAGTGTTTTATTTATATACTCTTCTTCTTCAATATCATTAAAAGTTATCAGCACAGTTTCTGCCTTAGCTGCTTTACTCTGCTTTAAGAATTCTAAGACAAATGGAGCTCCTCCACTGCAAGAGATACCTATGACGACATCATTTGAAGATATTCTCTTAATATTTATAATTTTATCTACACCATCAATTTTATCTTCTGCTCCTTCAATAGACTCAGAGAGGGCCTTTTCTCCTCCTGCAATAATACCCTGGACCATATCATCGTCTACACTGAATGTCGGTTTGCATTCAGCCGCATCCAGCACACCTAGCCTTCCGGAGGTTCCTGCTCCAACATAAAAGAGCCTCCCTCCATTTAAAAGTGACTGTAATGTAATATCTACAACATCCTTAATATCATCTAATGAATTACTGATTCCATTTATGATATCTTTATTATCATCATTGAATATTTTAACTATATCTGAAATATTTTTTGTATCTATGTCAATCGAATTAATGTTTTGGGATTCGGTTATGTTTTTTGTTTTTTTCATAAAGATATATAGACTCTATCATATTATTTATTAAATTTAATATAATGGACATTTTATTCTTAGCAATAACAGGAATTATTTTATCAATATTCTTTTCCTCATCTGAGATAGCCCTCATATCGGCAAATAGACTGCAGATAAACGTTTGGGAAAAACAGAATTTAAGGTTATCAAAAACCGCTAATTCAATAATAAATAATAAAGAATTTTACTTATTTTGTATTTTAGTTGGAAATAATATTGCGAATATGCTTACAGCCTCTTTCTTTACAATCTATTTAGTAAATAAAGATATACTACCGGAGAATACTATATTTATTATTATTTCACTGATTATACTTCTATTCGCAGAGATCATACCAAAATCAATTATTCGACAATTCAGCAATGCCACTCTACTAATTATATCTCCAATATTATATGTATTTGGTATTATTCTATATCCTATTTATTCGATCTTTGGAATTTTTATTAAAAAAAATTCAGATAATTCAATTTTTAAAAATCAAGGTCATGACTACATCAGAGATGACATCCAACACGTCTATGAGCACGTTGATAAGTCTATTGAAATTGAAGATGAACAAAAGGAAATGCTCTCAAATGTATTTACTCTTGGTGAAAATACAGCTCATGATGTTATGACACCACGAACAAAGTTATCTATGGTTTCTAAAGATGCAAGCCTTAAGGAGGTCTTGCACGTATTTATTGATTCTGGACACTCAAAACTTCCAGTCTATGAAGCTAATATAGATAGTATTGTAGGTGTTATATATTTATATGATTTATTTAAAAATCCAGATAGTATTGATGAGATAATTAAGCCGGTAAATCAAATTCCTTTTACAAAAAATATATCTGATATCATGTCAAGTTTTCAACGTTCAAATTCAAACCTATCAATTGTTGTAGATGAGCATGGTGGGACCTCTGGACTAATAACAGCCGAAGATATATTTGAAGAATTATTTGGTGAATTGGAAGATGAATTTGATCATGATGAGGTCAAAAGTAAAACTAATGATGATGGTTCAATATCTACAAACGCTAGAATTGAATGTGATGAGTTTAATAAATTATTTAATAATTTAATTCCAAAGGGTAGTTATGAAACTCTTGCTGGATACATTATATCGGAGATTGGAAGAATTCCGAATCAAGGTGAGAGTCTATTTTTATCTATTGGCCAGGTAGTAATCAAAAAATCATCTTCACGAAAAATTGAAGAAATTCAAATTTTCCCTAATAAATAATTATTTTTTAATTCTACTTAATAATCCAAAAGGAATATACAATACAAGAAAATAGATAATAAACACTGGCTGTATATATAAGATATAGTCAGGAGAAGGATAACTCGATACAAAATTCAAGAAAAAATTATCTACC
>CAZHKH010000107.1:0-4757 GCA_964532515.1 uncultured bacterium | reverse complement strand
TATCTCAGTCCCAGTGTGGCTGATCATCCTCTCGAACCAGCTACTGATCGTAGCCATGGTAAGCCATTACCTTACCATCTAGCTAATCAGACGCAGGCCCATCTTTAAGCAAGAGCCGCCGAAGCGAGCCCTCTTTGATTCAAAGAATATTATATGGTATTAGCGTTCGTTTCCAAACGTTATCCCAATCTTAAAGGCAGGTAGCCTACGCGTTACTCACCCGTTCGCCAGTTTACTTGTTATCCGAAGATAACGTTCTCCTTAGACTTGCATGTGTTAAGCACGCCGCCAGCGTTTGTCCTGAGCCAGGATCAAACTCTCCATTGTACTATATTATAGATCAATAGATCATTTTATTTTATTTGATTTCATTGTCGTACAAATTTGACGTTGATTACATATTTTACCTTGTAAACATTTCCCCAACAATTTCAAAAAACAAAAAAATACCCCTAAAAGAATAAAATTCTTCGAAGAGATATTTATGCTGTTGAACACAGCCTATCAATTTAATTACATCTTGCAATTAGATGCAAACAATTTATTTAATTTATTTGTTTACACCCTATTTATTTAATCGCCTAAACTCAAATAGCAGGGGATGAATTCCCCTGCTATTAGGTATATAAAATAGAAAGTTGATTTTTTATTAAATAGTTTTAACTACTTAACAAGGAGCATTTTGTTTACTTCAACAAAATCACCTGAAATCATTTTATACACATACATGCCCGCCGAAACAGACAAGCCTTCATTATTCTTAGCATCCCAAACTACACTATAGGAGCCTGGAGTCGCAAAATCAGCAACTAAAGTTTTTACTTCTCTTCCCATCATGTCATATACAACAATGCTAACATCACTAGCAGTTGCTATTGAATAATCAATTGTTGTAGAAGGATTGAAAGGATTTGGGTAGTTAGCTGAAAGTGCATACTCAAGAGGTTGCTCATTATTTAATGTATTGTCGCCTACTGTCCATGCTGATGATATAAATGAAGACTCTAAAGCATTAGCGTCTGTATCAGACAATACCATTCTAGTGTCATCACCATCACACGCATCATCGCCATCAGAAGCGCAATCTTCTAAAGCGCTAAGCGTAACAACAGTTCCAGTTGCAGCTTCTGTAGTTCCAGATACTACAAGGAAATCTCCAGATCCAGCAGCTATCACACCGCCAGTTAAGCTGAAACCTATAACTCTACCTGATTCATTAGTGCTTACCATAAAGCCAGCATCGCCAGAAGCTCCACCTTCAGCACCTGTTAAAGTGAATTGGCCATCTGATAGTAGATCAAACTGAAATCCAGCTACATCTACATCAAAGCTGTATCCAAGTGTTATATCTACAGCACCATCAGCACCCTCTGTAACGGATGAAACATTTAATGTATTTGCAGCAAAAAGCGAACCTGCAATCACTAATGTTAAGAATACGTTTCTCATTTTATTATTTCCCCTTTTCTATTTTATTAATTGTTGAGCAGAAAAATTTATTAAAAACTTCACTGCTCAACAAGTTATTAATTACTTAATAAGCATTACTTTTTGTGAAACTGTTACATCAGCGTTGTTTGCTTTAATGATGTACATTCCACTTGAAAGATCACTTGCATTCCAAGTCATGCTGTAAACACCTGCATCCATTGGACCTTCGTGAACCATATCAACTATCTGACCATTAACATTGTATACCATTACTGAAACATTTCCAGATTGGCCAACATTAATATCAAATGATGTTGATGGGTTAAAAGGATTTGGATAGGCATCACTAATTGCAATTGCACTTGGAGTCACTAGGCTTGTAGTGATATATCCTTCTGTTGTGGCTGCAATTACTTCCTCAACATTGTAGTCACCATTTGCAACAAAGAGAGTCTCTTCATTTGGATTTACAACGATTAGAGTTGTAGTTGAACCTTCAGTATTATAATCAGCTACAAATGCATCATTTGTAAGTTCAATGCTAAAGTCACTTCCGTGAGATAGAGTCATTTGAACTGCACCTACAACGCCGTTTGATGACATTAACATGCCATTGTCAGCTTTTGTAAATGATGCTGAAGTTGCCTCTTGTCCTCTGCCACCTAAAATGCTTTGAACTACAGAAACAACATCAAGAACGTCAACATTACCATCAACATTAACGTCTGCTATACAGTATGCATCGCCAAGTATAGAAGTTCCTAGAATATGACCTACAATAGCAACAACGTCTAGAACATCTAGAGCGCCATCATCATTAACGTCACCATCTTGATCATCACAGCTTAGCTGTGTAAGCTCACCAAGAACAGAGATAGATGAAACTACAGGGATACATTGAGGATCAAATTGCATCACTATTCTTCCACCATTCTGATTGTATGGTGTTTCTGGGAAGCCATCACCATCTAAATCTAAGAAAGTAATATCCGCTGGGTTAACATCAGCACCTGAATCATCCACTAAGAATGAAGCATCACCTGTCTGAAGATACATAACAGCGTTCCATGTCAAGAAGTTACCCCATGGACCGAATGAAGCATCCATAAGATAAAAAGTATTTGCTTGATCTGTTCCAGCAGGTGAATCAACACCACCAGCAGAGTAATCAACGCATCCACCCATACCTAGATATTCAAATGTTGCTGTCACATCACCTAAAATAGGATAGTTAAATCCACAAGCAGGGTTTGTGTATGTTGCAAGAAGTGAAGGATATCCAAGGATATTATCATAATCAGTTCCGTCACCATCTTCATCTTCATTCACAACATCACCAAGACCAGTTTCAGCAATTGGACCATCAATGTAGTGCCACTCAACGTGCAGGTCTGGAACTAGACCATAGGCCTGGTTAGATGGAGCAAAAGATACATCTGGCTCAAGCAAGTAACCAGCTGTTGCACCTGGGTGAGGCATTCCTGGATAACCATGTAAGGATCCAGCACATTGAACGCCACCGCAATACTGGTGTGCTTCAGCACTTCCTGGAGTGAACATTCCATCAGCACCAGTTGCTACGCAGTAGCCATAGCATTCTGCAAATGCAGCGCCATACAACTGAAACTCTGATGTTACTGGAGTAGGCGTCGCTGGGAAGAATGAAAAGAAAGAAGAACCCGAAACAGACCATGAGCCTGCTGCCTGTCCAACATATGGACTTGCATTTGGCTGGCTGGTAACCATAGTTGATTGAACAGTTAGTCCCGCTTCTAAATCTGATGAGTATGTAAGTTCATCATCAAGAGGAAGAAGCTGAATACTTGTTACGCAATCTTCAGTATCACTGGCTAGCACCTGGCTGTTTGAAATTTCACCGGTTCCATCTTCATTAAAGGTTACATATAGAAAATACTGCATTGCATCCATTTCAGGTCTACCGATTGGACCAACAATATTTTCAGCGAAGTTGTATCCCACAGGGATATTTGAAAGTTCTTGTGTTACACCAAGACCATACGCATCGTGGATGCTAATAGAAGTTGAACCATCAACGTTTCCACCAGCTAGTCCAAAGTCATTTGCTCTTGTGTAGAATTGATACTCTACTCTTTGTCCAGTTGCACGATACGTTCCCGCGATATCTTGAGCAACTAGTAGGCAAGTACAAAATACAAGTCCCATTATTATAGATTTCTTCATTATTTACTCCTCCATTTAAAGTGTTAATACCTAGGCTTTCAATAGCGCGTACAAAGGCACCACTGGGAAACCCTAGGTGAAATTAATTTTGAGAATCATTCTCAACTAAATCTATTAAAAGCCATTCGCGTTGCAATAAACTAGTGTTTTATTATCTATTTATCAAGAAAAAAATAGGAATCAATCCATTTTGTGATGTAAATCAACTATTGGTGAAATATCTTCGAATCGCCCAGAGAATTATACAGAATCCCAGCAAATTAAAGATAATATAGAGTACCCATGATGGCTGATCCCTTAGAATTGGGATTAAATCAATTAATTTATCTACAAATTCCCGCACTATTACATATTTTTCCATGATGGGCCGTCTCCCCCTTGTGGAGTGGTCCAGTCGATAATTTGGTATGGGTCCATAATATCACAGGTTTTGCAGTGAACGCAATTAGAGAAATTTATTTGTAGCCTCTCCTCACCATCATCAACAATTTCATATACATTTGCAGGACAGAAGCTTTGACATGGATTGCCATACTCTTCCTTACATTTTTCAATGCATATAGAGGGGTCATTTATATGAAGGTGGGGGACTTGGTCCTCATCGTGAGAGGTAGCTGAGTAATAAACATCGGTAAGTTTATCAAGGATATATTTTCCATCATAGTTGATACTATCATACTTATTGAATGCGCCAGTCTTTTTCATCATGTGCTTATGCCCATCCTCAGCACCTAATTTTTTAAATACACCAAATCCTCGCCCTCCCGTTACCAGGCCAATGCCAGCGTTTGTCATCCCATGAATCAGTCCATTTTTAAATCCTTGATGAAAGTTTCTAACTTTATAGAGTTCTTTGTATGCCCAACTTTTTTTGAAGGATACATCGTAATTTTTTAAAGATTTCTCACTAAAATCATTTGCATCTAGCGCTATTTTAGCTGTTTCTGCGGCAAGCATTCCAGATTTCATCGCAAGGTGAATCCCTTTTAGGCGTTGTCCATTAAGGAATCCAGCGCTATCTCCAATCAGCATTGCTCCATTCATATATAGTTTTGGAAGAGAGTATAGTCCTCCTTCAGGAAGAGATTTAGATCCATAGGCAAGAATTTCTCCACCATCTAATA
>CAZHKH010000106.1:4592-4823 GCA_964532515.1 uncultured bacterium | reverse complement strand
CAGCCAGCACAAGATGTGATTTCACCATTTACAACGCCACACTCATCAGAACATGAAGAGTTGTCACCATTTGGAACACCACACTCATCAGCACATGAAGAGTTGTCGCCATTTGGTACGCCACACTCATCAGAACATGAGCTATTATCACCATATCCAACGCCACACTCATCAGAACATGAACAAAAGACACCATATCCTACTCCACCCACATCAGAACAAAAAAAATCG
>CAZHKH010000106.1:0-4582 GCA_964532515.1 uncultured bacterium | reverse complement strand
TGTCACCATTTGGAACACCACACTCATCTGCACATGTTGAGTTGTCACCTAGAGGTACACCACAATCATCATCACAGTCACCATTATCATAATTAAAATCAGCACAGGTTACAAAATCAACGCCCCATGCACCATCATCACAGTAGCCATCACCGATCCAACTTAAGTAGTAAGAATCAGTACAGGTTCCTGCGCAATCTTCAAACGCATCACCATTTGGTGTGCCCGCACAGTCAGCACATGATGTGTTGTCACCATTTACAACGCCACACTCATCAGTACATGAGCTGTTGTCGCCATTTGGAACGCCACACTCATCAGAACATGAAGAGTAGTCGCCAAATCAAACGCCACACTCATCGGCATCATCACAACCCGGAACATCTGCTGGAGCTGGTCCTGCTGAACTAATATCAGAGCCACCCGCACCAGATAGAACCACGTCAGATACGCTTAGTGTCTGGCCACCATCCACCTGCTCAAAATCAAGATGAACAAGTAGGCCACCGCCTGCTGCTAGAGATGCGCCTGTAAAATCAAAACCAATTACATTGCCGCTCTCTGCACTAAATGAAGTTCCGTCTAGTCCACTTGAGGCGCCTGTAAGTGTTACGCCACTTGTGCTAAACTGGAAACCATAAATATCTACGTTACTGCCATACATCAGGTCTGCACCACTTGATGTCACATTTGCAAGTGACAATCCAGCAGATCCAGATGGAGTTGTAAAGCTGTCTGTATCAAAGCATCCATTCATTGGATTCATGTCAGCGTCACAAGCTCCAAGGCCAATGTTTGCGCCATTATAGCTACCTGAGATTACAAAGTCAGATATGGTTACAGCAACATCTGTGTCTGCACTATTTAATAGTGGTGACACTACAAGCACTGCAACAAGGTTGCCTTCATTGCCAGTTGGGTTACCTGGGTATCCCGCTGGAATGGAGCCTTGACCTGTCATATCAAAACCAATAACAGTGCCGCTGCTGCCTGCTTCACTCATCTGAGCCTGAAGACCAGCCTGGCCGCCTGTCATTAGATAGGTACCATCAATCGCAGCCACGACATCTACCGCGCCTGGATTTAAACTAAAGTTAAACTGATAGCCATTTACAGGAAGTAGGTTCACCATTTCAATCATGATTACACCATCTGCAATGCCATCACCTGTTAAATCACCAAATGGACTTGCTGCGGCTGCCACATCTGCATTGGCTAGACTTGTATTTACCTGCAAGAATGCCTGTAGCACTGGAAGCGTTGTTGCGCATGCTTCGTTAGAGTCTGCACCAGTTGTGCCAAACTCATTTACACCCTCTACCGTGTAGCAGTAGGTCGCATCATATTCAAGACCAAATCCGCCACCTTGAGTGGTATCTGCATATCCATTCACTGGGGAGCTTCCAATAAGCTCGCCATCTCTGTATACATTGTATGAGGTCGCGCCATCGCATGCACCCCACTGTAAAAATACTTCGTTCATTCCACCGATTGCAGCTAGGTCGCCGATGTCACAAACAAATTCTGCACAAGATGATCCGTCGCCACCACACTCGCCACATTCATCAAGAACGTTGCCATCTGCATCACATGCAGAGTCAGTGAAATCAACGTTGTCACCTTCAATGCCACACTCTACAACACCCTCATCACAACCAAAGTAGTTGCCACCACCTGAAACGCCACAGCTTCCTGCAGCCAGGTTGTTTGTGTTGCCTTCAAATGAGTTGCCGGTAAGGTCATAGCTACCACATTCATCGGTGCCAATCACAATACCAGATGAGTTCTGAATCTCAGAGTCATTTAAAGCAAGGTCCATGTCACCGGTGTTCACCGCTGCCTGACCTGATCCACCCGCATCGATTGTTACGCTGTCGAGTGTCAATGAACCGCCCACACCAGACTCAACGCTGATTACAGGAAGTTCCTCTGAGTAGTTCTCACCACCAAAGTTTATGTTAGAGGCAGTTACGTGAATGTTCTGTCTCTCATTAAAGTTCATGCCCGCACCTCTGCGAACAACTGGGCCATTTTGAGCTCTGTCTTCACACTCGCCACCCACAAGAGTGATGTCGTTTGTGATTGAGATTCGCTCATCATAGTCGCCACATGGAATTACAACGGTATCACCGTTCTCAGCGTTGTCGATCAAACCCTGAGCGCTGCCGTCCCAGTCCCATACCTCGTTAATTGTTAAGCATCCATCTACCGTTGCATCGATATTAGATCCGCCAGAGCCTGATAGAACCAGGTCACTGATACACGGAGATCCACCCTGCTCAAACTCTAGGGTTACCAGCGTGCCTGAGCCTGCTGGAATCGAAGAACCTGTAAATGAAAATGAAAGAACCACACCCGCGCTGGACTGAGTTGTAAAGCCAGCTTCTTCCGCTGCTCCGCCACCGGCGCTCACTAGTGTTGCTCCATTTACTGAAAACTGAAATCCATATAGATCGCTGTCTAGATTGTACATCACGTCCACAGTGTCGTTGGCACAAGAGGAACCATCTCCGCCACACTCACCACAGTCGTCATTTACGTTGCCAGCACAGTCACACGCACCCTCATCGATGCCGTTTCCACCGCACTCGCCACATTCATCTTCTACAGCGTCGCCGCCACATACGCCGGCGCAATCTTCTTCAGCAGATCCGTCGCACACTCCATTACAGTCAAAGTTTCCACTTTCACAGAAGTCGGCTGGAATCGCCCATCCAGATGAAAGGCTTGAGCCTTCTGCACCTGAAATTACAAAATCACTTAAACAAGACTGGTCAAGGTCATCACCCTCTAGCATCACGAGTACTCCAGTACCAGCTGGAATTGAGGAACCTGTAAATGAGAATGCTAGAACTGTGCCACCTGATCCACCTTGAATGGTAAAGCCAGCAGCATCGGCGTCTCCACCGTATGCGTCTGTTGTGCATCCACCTGTATCAAACTGGAAGCCGTAGATATCGCTGGTGCTTGAGTAGTAAAGCTCTCCGCCATCACCTAAGCTCAGGCAAACATCTTCCTCACCACAATACAAGCAAGAGCCATCATCTTCTGTGGCTTCTTCATTAAAGTTAACCGCGGCTGCATCCATGCAGCCAGAAACTGGACCCGCATCACATCCACCACATGAAACCAGGCAGATATCAGACATTAGAAGTCCTGCAAATACAGATTCACAGGTGAAGCCCATTCCTAAAAGCATTTCGCATGACATTCCAACTCCTGCGATTAGGCCATCTGGGTCATCCACACAGTCACTTCCACCTCCATCATCAGAAGTTTCATCGCCTTCAACATACTCCCACGTAAGGCTTGAACCTCCTGCTCCAGAGATAACAAAATTAGATAAACAGCCGTAGCTAAGATCACCGGTCAGCTCAACAAGCGTTCCTGAACCAGCTGGAATAAATGAGCCTGTGAATGAAAATCCAAGGACATTGTTTCCGACTGAAACGGTAAAGCCAGCGGCATCGGCGTCTCCACCGGTTGCTGTTTCTACACACCCATCCTGAGAAAACTGAAAGCCATAGATATCAGAATCTGAGCTATAGTCTAAGTTTCCGCTGGGTTGTAACGTCAATGTGACATCCTGCGCAAAGGCAAGTGTCATCAGTGTACATAAAGAGATAAGTAAGCGTTGGATACGTTTACACATAATTGGTTCCTCCTCCATTAAGTTATTATTACAATTTTTGGTTTTCATGTACAAAACAACCTTCATGTTTATTGTATACAATAAAAACACAATAGAGCACATTTCTCCTCTAGAAACAGGCCCTGAAATCATTAAAACTTTTATGTTATTTTTCGGCCAATTGAGAGGCCAAATTACTGGAAATAAATCCCATCCGTGTTAAAAGCTAGCGAATATTAGATGCGATGTCAAGGAAATTCTTAATATAAATCGCTCCAATAGCCATAACATACACCAAAACATTAATGATTTGGTTTTTATCCAAAAAGCATTGTTACTAAAATAAAGATGTTACATATTGTAATGTGTGATTTGGAGCACTTTTATTGGAGAAATTTTAAATTTTTTATAGAGGAGCGCGCTAAATTTTGGTTCCGCAGCCCGGACAAAAATTAAATGCGGGCTGAAGCTCACACTCGCAGCGCTGGCATCGCTGATTGTCTAGCTTTTTGGAGCGTTGATCGTAGGCCTCAATCGGCGCCATGATCTGCTGGTGCAGGCCATTACTATAATAGGCGCGTTGGTCATCTTTGTTGCTGCATGATTGCATGGCCATTTTAAGAATTTCATCTACCTCATTTTGCATATTTTCTGCTTTTTCTTGTTGCCCTGCATTTATATAGCATCGAGCCAGCATCCAGTACTCAATTGTTGAATTAATATTCTCCTGCTCTTCTAGTTTAATGAGCTGATTTGATAGCTCATCGAGCCTAGAGATATCTACATCCCCGCGGCAGGAGCGGTAGTAGGCTACATAGATATCCTTAAACAGGATTTTATCTTTTTCTTTGATTCGCTTATTGAGTTTTTCAAGATTCTCAGCCTCATTTCCAGCGGCATCCAAATCCCCTATCTCAATCAACGAGACAAGAAGATCCTGCGTCGCCTCTA
>CAZHKH010000105.1:0-4841 GCA_964532515.1 uncultured bacterium | reverse complement strand
CTGAGGGATATCATAGATCATTACATCTCCCAGTTCTTTCTGTGCAGCAAGGAGAGCAAGGTTTCCTCCAATTTGACCGCCACCAACTAATAAAATTTTATTTTTTGCCATTTAAAAACTCTCCTAAAATAGAATCAATTTTGTGATATTTATCACTATAAGATACAAAGATATAGATAATTCTTCATAGTTATTGATTTAAGACCTGAAATTGATTAAATTAAACCAACGATAATCTATTATCAAAATTTTAAGGTAGGGGGAGATATGATAAAAAGAACCGTTCTTTTTCTTCAATTTATTCTATTAATTAGTTTTTCTTATTCACAAGATGTGACGCTAAGTCTTGACGGTGGGAACCTGGATTATTCAAGTTCCGCTGATATAGGAGGATTTCAATTTACTCATGATGGATGTGTAGCCAGCGCAACTGGCGGTGACGCCGCGGCCAATGGCTTTACTATTTCAGCCAGCAGCGAGGTTGTTCTTGCTTTCTCGTTTACTGGATCTGTGGTTCCAGCTGGTGAAGGCACGTTGGTGGTTCTTGATGGTGATGTCACACAAGACTGCCTGTCAGGCTTTATATTCTCTGATGCAGATGGAGGTCCTTTAAATGTAGAGTTTGCAGTAGAATCTTCTGATGATGGTGGTGATGGTGGAGAAGAAGAAGCCTCATGCTCAGATGGAACAGATGTCTGCTTGAGTCTTGATGGCGCTGACCTTAACTATTCAAGTTCCGCTGATATTGCGGGATTTCAATTTACTCACGATGGCTGTGTAGCAGGTGCAAGTGGCGGTGACGCTGCGGCCAATGGTTTTACTATCTCAGCCAGCGGTTCAACGGTCTTAGCATTTTCATTTACCGGATCTGTTATTCCAGCCGGCGAAGGGACTCTAGTGGTCCTTGATGGTGAGGTGAGCGAGGACTGTATTTCAAATTTAATATTCTCTGATGCCGATGGAGGCCCTTTAAATGTAGAATTTGCTTCGTATGGTAGTGATGATGGAGAAGAGGCTTCGTGTCCAGATGGCACTCAGGTGTGTCTAACCCTTGATGGTGGCGACCTTAACTACTCAAGCACGGATGATATTGCAGGATTTCAATTTGCTCACAATGGATGCATAACAGGTGCCAGTGGCGGTGATGCCGCAGACAATGGCTTCACGATTTCATCAAGTGCTTCAACTGTACTGGCATTCTCATTTACAGGTTCTGTGGTTCCAGCGGGCGATGGAACATTGGTGGTTCTTGATGGTGATGTTACTGAAGATTGTATGTCAGACTTTATATTCTCTGATGCTGATGGCGAGGCGCTGTCTGTGAGTTTTCCTTTTGTTCAGGTTTCGGGTTGTACCGATGAAGAGGCCTGTAACTATGATGAGAGCGCAAACGCAGATGACGGCTCCTGTGAGTACGCTGAAGAAAATTTTGATTGCGATGGAAATTGCACAGTGGACGTAGATTGTAATGATGAGTGCGGTGGCAGCGCTGTGGAAGATTGCGCAGGTGTGTGTGATGGTGATGCCCAGGAAGATGAGTGTGGCGTGTGTGAAGGCAGCGGCCCAGAAGAAAATTTTGATTGCGATGGCAACTGTGTTGTTGATACCGATTGCGCAGGTGTCTGCGGAGGTAACTCTTATATCGTTACCTACTGTGAAGATACAGATGGTGATGGCCTTGGTAACCCAGGCACAGAGATGGATGAGTGTATCACCCCAGATAACAGCAGAGACTGTGACTCGGATGTTTGTTTGACTCTTGATGGTGGGAATCTAAACTATTCAAGTTCCGCTGACATTGCAGGATTTCAGTTTGGACACAACGGATGCGTGGAAGGCGCAACTGGCGGTGATGCTGCGGCCAATGGCTTTACTATTTCAGCCAGCAGCGATGTTGTTCTTGCTTTCTCATTCTCAGGATCTGTTATTCCGGCTGGTGAGGGGACTCTGGTGGTTCTTGATGGTGATGTCACACAAGACTGTCTATCAAACTTTATATTTTCAGATATAGGTGGATTTCCTTTGACTTCAGGCTTTGATGATGGAGAGGAAGGACCATCCTACGTTGAAGACTGCTCAGATGAGTATCCAGACTGTGAATTTAATGAATATGATTGCGCGGGTGAGTGTGGCGGATCTGCAGACCTTGACCTCTGTGGAGAGTGTAATGGCGATAACTCATCTTGCGATTTAGAGTGTCCAGATGGAACTCAGGTTTGCTTGACCCTAGATGGTGGAAATCTAAACTATTCAAGTACTGATGACATCGCAGGATTTCAATTTAGTCACAATGGATGTGTGGAAGGTGCAAGCGGCGGTGACGCTGCGGCCAATGGCTTTACAATCTCAGCAAGTGGCTCAGCTGTTCTTGCATTCTCGTTTACTGGATCTGTGGTTCCAGCGGGCGAAGGAACACTTGTGGTTCTTGATGGTGATGTGAGTGAGAGCTGCATGTCTGACTTTATATTCTCAGATTATGCGGGTGAAGCGCTATCTGTGAGTTTCCCTATACCTACTTTCTATGGATGTACAGACTCTGATGCGTGTAACTACGATGAGGGCGCCAACAGCGATGATGGCTCCTGTACATATGCTGAAGAAAATTATGACTGTGATGGAAACTGTACAGCAGGTGAAGACTGTAATGGTGAGTGTGGTGGTTCTGCAGAGCTTGATGATTGTGGCATTTGTGGTGGAGATGGCTCTACCTGTACTGTTGCGCTTTCATTTGGTGAAGTTGGTGCGACCTCACTGGAAATTCTAATTGATACTCCTGCTGAGGTGGGCGGATTCCAGTTTGCTATTCCTAGTATCGCAACCTTTGGTGGTGCGTTTGGTGGTCTTGCTGAAGAGAGTGGATTTACCGTATCTACATCTAACACAGGGTCCGGTGGAATGGTACTTGGATTTTCATTTACAGGCAGCACGATTCCTGCTGGTTCAGGTGTTTTAATTAATATTGATTATACTTGTGATTACCCTGGTACCAATACAGCGTGCATTGATGAGATTGTTATCTCAGATCCTCTAGGTAATCTTCTCCCATCAGTGTTTGTGGGTGACTGCGCTGAGGTTGGCGAAGAGATTATCTCAGGTTGTACCGATTCGGGTGCATGTAACTTCAATCCAGATGCAACAGAAAATGATGGATCTTGCTTGTATGATGACTGCGCGGGTGAGTGCGGTGGATCTGCAGGGCTTGATGACTGTGGTGTGTGTGAAGGCGACGGCACTAGCTGCGAGGTGTACATCGAATCAAGCTTAGAGACATCTGTCGATGAATCTGTTCTTGATGATTTAGATGAATTTGAAGAAGATTTTGAATCCTTCATTGAGACAGAGCTTGACCTTCCTGAGGGTTCTGTTGAGGTGACAGAGATTACCGTTAATACCTCATCCAGAGATGATGTGGATATTACAATTGACTATACAATCACGCTAACAGAAGAAGAGTTGGCTGAAACTGAGTTTGATGGAGAGGATGATATTAATGAGGCTCTAGATGAAACTGAGAGTGAGATAGAGGAAGAGGGTGTACCTGATTTTGTGTATGGGTGTACCGATGAGTCTGCGGACAACTACAATCCAGATGCAACCATCGATGATGGTTCATGTGAGAGTGGTCCAGATACAATAGATTACTGCCTTGATCTTCACTTTGGTGCAAATCTAGTGAGTTTTTATGGTCTTCCAGATGATATCTCAATTGGCAACATGATGTCATCACTTGATGGTATTGTGACTGGTGTGATTGGTGAGGGTGTTGCAGCGAGTCCAAATCCAGTTCTTGGCTGGGTTGGTAGCTTGTCTGAAGTCTCTCCAACATCAGGATACTGGGTAAAAGTGTCTGAAAGTTCTCAGCTATGCCTAGAGGGCGCGACTGCCCTTGATGCATCGGCCACGACCTACAGCCTTCACTTTGGTGCAAATTTAATTTCATTCCCAAGTGCGAATGAGGTAGACCTTGCAACTGCAATCCCGGATGATGTTGAAGGATCGTTCACTGGTGTGATTGGTGAGGGTGTTGCAGCGAGTCCAAATCCAGTTCTTGGCTGGGTGGGTAGCTTATCTGCCTTTGAAGGTGGAAAAGGATACTGGGCAAAGGTTGACGCTGCGGTTGAATTTGAATTTATTGTAGATGAAACCAGCTCCAGAATCCAGACAGATTACTCTGCTGATGACTTTGGATACGTTCAATCTACACAGCAGGCCTTCTACTTTATTGAGGATGTTGTTTTTGAGGATGGCTCTAGAATTGAGAACGGCGATATTGTTCTTGCGTACAATGACAATGTTCTGGTTGGTGCCAGAGAGTGGGCAGGCAGCTTCACTGATATCCCAGCGATGGGATCAGATGGCTCGTTTGCTACCGCTGGATACTGCAGCGACCAGAGCGCTCCAGAGTTTAGAGTGATTAAAAACTCAACGGGCGAAGAGTTTGTTCTTAGTGTGGATGCTCCAGTGTGGTCATCAAACGAAATATATCAGCTTGGTACATTAACCGTGGAAAGCGATATCACTCCTGATAGCTACTTGATATCAAGTGTGTATCCAAATCCATTTAACCCATCAACCAATATAATGGTGGATATTGCAGAAGAGAGATTCGCGACAGTGAGCGTGTACAACGCAAACGGTCAGGAGGTTTCTAATCTGTGGTGTGGCGTTCTTACCGAGGGCTCACACTCATTCACATGGGATGGTGGTGACCAGGCTAGTGGTGTTTACTTTGCGCGATTAAATATCGATGGCGTGGTGAGCAGCGCAAAGCTTATGCTTATCAAGTAATAAATTAAAATCATGCGGATGATTCTAAGAAAAATGCCTCTTGTTTCTTGCGA
>CAZHKH010000104.1:352-4907 GCA_964532515.1 uncultured bacterium | reverse complement strand
GTAATTTCTCGACCTATTAAATCAAATAGTTTTTTATTTTCGTTTTCATAAATATCTTTTAAGCTATCAATGGTAGTGTTATCTAACTCATTCTTCTTATTATACTTACCAACGTAATAATAGTTATAATTGATATCTAAATGTTCTAAATCTAAAAAATCTAAAATAGGATCTATGGTTTTATTAATATGCCTTGTATTATCATTAGCTGTTCGACTCCATAAATTTTTAGTATCATCGTTATTCCTACTTTCTTGTTCAAATGGATGCTCATCGACAATGGAAATATGTATTTTTGAAATATCAAAATAAGGAAGGATATTATTATTAATTAATGTGAAATATTTACCTCTATTAACAAACTCCGGATTATTTATTATATCTTTTATTGTTCTTTGTTTTTTTCCGTGTTTTTTTTTATATGTGTTTACCATATTAAGATGAGATACGATTCGCTTCACAGGATCTCTTAAGCAAATTATTAATTTAACATTTGGTACGAGTCTACTAATTCTTTCCATGGTTTTATTCTTAATCATATAGCAAGGAGTTTTTTCTCCAGATGTTTTATTTTTATTAAATAATGTTTTATACCAATCTATTCCGTTTAATCTCATATGAGATTTATTGAAAAAATGAACTTCGCCATAGGCTTTTTTTGGATATGTAAAATTGGTTATATATATATCGGGATGTTCTTCAAGACTTTTAATAATAGTTGTTGTTCCGCATTTTTGAGCACCAACTATAATAAAATCAGGCAACTTTCCATTCGAAGATAGAAATTTCCCTTTAAGCCTATTTTTGAAAATTGATGGTAAGTGTTTTATTTTCATTTATATATGAATTTCATGGATAAAATTATTAGATTAAATTACTAAATATATACAATACAGAGTAAATTATATCTAATAAAGGGATAAAAATATGAATAAAGACAAGGTATTAGAAATCGTTTACATGTATGCTCCTAATTTGCTTATGGGAGTATGCATATTTATTGTCTTTTGGCTATTAAGTAAAATTATTCAGTATGTAATCAATAATTTTTTAAAAGCAAAAAATTCACAAAACAATATTTCTACAGTCATTGCAAGTATAGTAAAGAATATAGTAGTCATTATAGGTTTTATTACAGCTCTGGGAACGATGGGGATTAATGTTTCAGCAATTGTTGCAGGACTTGGACTTACAGGCTTTGCTTTTGGCTTTGCGTTTAAAGATATGCTCTCAAATTTCATATCCGGAATCATGGTCTTTATATATGAACCTTTTAAGTTGGGTGATACTATACATGTAGATGGGAAAACTGGGAAAGTTGTTGATATTAATTTACGATATGTTACTCTTGTAAATGAAGAATCTAAGATTCTTGTCCCAAACTCTCTTTCTGTATCAAAATCACTTGAAGTGGTAAGCAATAACAAATCAGATAGTTCATTATAAATTTTATTAAAATTAATGAGTTTGATTAGTATTCTAGATGGAGCAATGGGTACGGAAATCATTGCTAAAGGGATAAAACTTCCCAACTTTATATGGTCGGCCCATACCAACCTTCAAAATCCTAGTTTGATATATGATATTCATAAAAAATATATAGATGCTGGTTCTGATTTTATTACTACAAATACTTTTAGAACTACAACTCGATCATACATGAAAACAGGGCTCTCAGAAGTTGAGGCAAGAAACAAGGCTTTTGATTCATTGTCAAGTGCTCTTGAAATGGCGCATAAAGCAAGAGAAAATACAAAAGTTCAAATACTTGGCTCTATTGCTCCTCTTGAGGATTGTTATTCTCCTTTAGATTACCCAGGGAAGCAGAATGCAGAAAGAGAAATTTTAGAATTATCTAAATGGCTGGTCAAAAAAAAAATTGATATATTTATTCTAGAAACAATGAACAACCTAGCAGAAATTTTAGTATGCTTAAAAATCATATCAGGATATAATATCCCTATTTGGCTAAGTTTGAATATCCTTGATGATCAACATATTCTATCAGGAGAGAGTATATCTGAGGTGATAGCTGCTATATCTGGCTACAGGATTGATAAATTGCTTTTAAATTGTAATTCAATAGCTGATACATTAGATGGGATTCCTGAGTTAAGTAATTGTTGGTCTGGAGAGTGGGGAGTGTATCCAAATTTAGGCCTAGGAAAGCCATCTCCTGATGGAGTAATCAATGAAACTTCTTCATATAATGATTTTTTAGATATCGCTATAAAAGCTGTAGATATGGGAGCTACGGTTTTAGGTGGTTGCTGTGGATCAAATGCAAAACATATTCAATTATTATCAGAAAAATTTAAGTAACTATTTTCGTTTAAAATTATATTCAAAAGATCCAAGCTTAAGAATAAAACTATCAATTGAAGTAATCTCTACACCAAAATTATACCTTGAACTATCCAATTCAATTTCATTACTTAGAAATATTGAGCTATCAAGATTGACATATATTTGATTATTTGTAAAGACAATATTCCAATTATCCATATATGAATAACAATCAAGGCAGGAAGCGGAATCTAATATTTTAAATTTATTATTTATGATTTGGATGTTTCCAATTTCAGTGCAATTCCAATTATCATTAAAGTAGGTATCAAAATCATACATAAGATTTCCATCTTTATCAAAATTAAGAGTATCTATAACTTTAAGCGGATTATTAGTATATAATGTTGAATATTCATAAATAATTATTTGCTTAGGGGTCCCATCAAAGTATGTGCTGTTTATATGTACAACTGTTTCTTTTGAAAAAACAAAGCTGATTAATAGAGCTATTATGATATTTTTATAATTCATAGACTATTTAAATTCTTCCATAATATCTTCTAGCCACATAATCTTTTGTCCTTCACATTCTTCTTCTTCATTATCATAATCTAAACCAAGCCCAAGGAGTTGATTTCCCTCTAGTGCAACAGAGTCTCTAAAATCATAATCATCTCGGGAACATTTCCCAATCAATTTCCCACCATTTTTCATAAATGGTTTTCCAAGAAGTCCTATTGCATCTAAGAAGTTATCAGGGTAGCCAACTGCATCGCCACATCCAAAAAAAGCACCTATTTTTCCATTAAAATCTAGTTTCTCATAATCTAAGAAAATAGAATCCCAATCATCTTGAAGTTCTCCAATATTCCATGTAGGGCAACTTACAATAAGATTATCATATTCTAACATTTTTTCAGGATCAGTATCAGCTACATTAAATGAATCAACCTCAAAGCCCTCATCCTTTAAATATTCTTCCATAAACTCAATAGCTATCTCAGTATTCCCTGAGGTGCTACCCCAAAATAAACCAATTTTTTTCATTTAATCTCCTTTTTATAAAATATGATAATGATAAAAATTTAAAGAATAATTATCCCGACATAAAAGGTATTATTTATGAATAATAAAGTTATCTTTATTGAAAATGAGAATCATAATTCATAGCAAATATTTTTCTCTTATTACTTTTTTATGAGCTTAAATCTTATAGGGATGGTATAGTATACAGCGACATCTATATTTTCTCGTTTTGCAGGAACCCATTTTGAGAGTTTTACAGCATTAATTGCAGCCTGATCTAATCCAGGGACACCTTTTACAATACTAATTTTATTAGGGTCCACATTTCCTTTTTTATCTATAAGAAATTTAACATATACTTTTCCTTCAATCTGAAATTTTCCTGCAAATTCAGGGTATATTGGCTTAGGGGAAATGATGGGTTGAGGAGGCTCTTCATAATAAATGTAATCTATACTATCTTCTTTATAAAAATCTATACTATCTATTTCTCCATCTTTATAATAATGGATCCACTTTCCCTCTTTTTTTCCATTTTTTAGATACCCTTGAGTTTTAACTATTCCATCGTTGTAATAATAGAGCCATTCTCCTTCCCTTAATTCATTTTTTAGATTGCCTTTACTTTTTATTTTACCATTTAAATAATATTCAATCCATTTCACATTTCTATTTCCATCTTTCAAATTCCCTTCTTCCTTTATTTGTCCCTTTTCATAATAGGAAGTCCATTTTCCATCTCTGTTTCCATTTTTGTAGTTTTGTTCTGTTTCTATATGCCCATTTTTATAATAGGTAGTCCACTTACCATCTTTTTTTCCGTCTCTGAAGTTTCGTTCTTCACTAATTTGTCCATTCTCATAATAAATATTTGCCTTGCCCTCTACTTTTCCATCTTTAAAGTATGCATCTTCAGATATTTGGCCATTTTCAAAATATCTAACTGATTTACCATTCATTTTTCCATTTTTATAATTTTCTTCTTTATATATCTGTCCATTTTTATGATATTCAACAAGCTTGGTTAGAACAATTTTTTTTCCAACTCTCTGATAATAACTAATCTCTTTAGGCATACCATCTTTATAGGATTCAGTAATGTTTTCTATAAGGTTCTGGTTGAACCCCATGCTTAATAACAGTAATATGAATAGGAGTTTAGTCATTATCTATTTTTCAGATATTTTTCAACTAAATTTTTATACTCATTAGTATCAAAGTGCCACGAAAGCATTCCTTT
>CAZHKH010000104.1:0-342 GCA_964532515.1 uncultured bacterium | reverse complement strand
ACCCCACCAACAACTCCACCAATAATGCCACTAGCACCTTCTACGCCTAACATCTTTGATATTATAGTAACAAGAATAACTGTAATGACTGTAATTATGATTATAGGTATATATTTTTTCATCTTACGCATACTTTATTGAATTGATGAGTGAATCTATTCTTGATTTACTATTTTTTTACCATTTATAAATTCTAGTTTATAATCAACTTTTCCTTTATCATCATAGTATATTGATGTGCCATGCAAATTTCCATTAGTATAACTTTCAATTGAAGATACTTTTGTTTGGATTACATGCCACGTATCTAATGATTTCTGAAATCGAATTTTTTTCCCATGC
>CAZHKH010000103.1:0-5032 GCA_964532515.1 uncultured bacterium | reverse complement strand
ATCTTCACACGCAATAAGCCCCTGAGACTCACAGCTACACTCCTCAAGACTTTCTGCACATGAACCATCTAAGCATGTTACCAATCCATCGTCTTCACATGTAGGTTCAGGTATCTCACCTATGACAATCTGCATGTTTCCAAAATAGGTTCTATCAATTACAATAAAATTATTTTCTCTCATATCTATAATCTCTTGTCCTACAAGCAAACTAACATCATCGTCGCCAATAAGCTCCAAGTGTTCAAAATTCCAATTAAGGTATATATCTGCTGGAGCTTCATTACCACGCAAAATTCCTTTTAAATTCCATATTTTATCTGATCCAACAAGCGATCTAGTTTCTGAACAGAATTCTCTTCTTTCTGCGCCGGCTTCATACCATTCTGGTTGGTCAATCCATATATCTGAGAATGAAGGCGCTGTTACAATATTTACTGGAATATCATATTCATCTTCACCATAAACCATACTATCTGAAGCTGTGCTGCTTAAACCAATTCTAATCATATCTTTCCATAGTAGAGGCCCAAGATTAGAGTTATGTTCTTGGGAGTATAAAGTTAATTTAAATTCATCTTCATCTCTTTCTGTACTATAAAAACTTTCATCGTATATATGCGGAGTAATGAGTAACTCTAAATCTTCTGAAGCGTGAATCCAATAACCTGAGAATGGTTCAAGAATATTGGCAGGAATATGCATTTGCATCTCATTATCATAACTATGAATTGTTGGCAATAATAACCCAATTGAATCGGTTGCCTCTGACCAACTTAATATTATTGGATCACCAGCTAAATCAGTTTCAGTCGGATGCACAATTTGAAGAGAATCCAGCATGATTCTTGCTACAAAAGGGTTCCCAACAAGATTCCATCCAGAGTTCAAATCAATTACATGAGAAGACTCTAAAACAGTTCCTTCTAGAGATAGAAGGACCTCTTGCTCTGAGACCATGTAAAAGCCTCCGCCTATTTGAAATTCAAACGGGGCATTTTCATAGTCTGGATGGCTTCCACTTACTTCTCCATTTTGACTGTATAAATTGAAAATAAAATTATCTACATCAAAATTATCCCACACATCTGTATTTTCAAGCTCAAGCGGACTACTAATAATATTCCACCCTGTATGGTAATTATTCTCAAGCTGATTGCTTGCTATAATTATCAGATGATCTGTAATATCAGAGTGCACCACTTGATCCACCCCACCATAATCTCCAATATCTAATACATCAATCTTGAATTTATTATAAAATGAAATGGTATCTGTTTCAGGAATATCAAAAATAAAACTCACTGGAACTTCAGAAGAAGACCAACTCTCTTGTAGATTCCATGTTGCGCCTGCATCTGTTGAATGATATACTCCAATAGAGTCAATATATTGAATATTTGATTCCAAGCTATTCCATTCAATTGTCATCTGATCTCCAGATATTAATATTTCTCCTCCAGAAGGTGAGGAAATAATAGGGATTGGAAGTTCGCCGGTAGAATAACATTGCTCATTGGATGGCATTGAAGATCCAGGACCATATCCTATATCATCATCTGTGCTATTCATTGCCACTATATAATAGCAATGCTCTTCTTTTGAATCCCAAAGTCCATTCCCATTTTCATCAGTATAAGATTCACCTTCATCCCAAAGTCCATTCCCATTCTCATCGACATACTCTTCTTGTGGACTCAGTTGATTATCAACAAAAAATAAAGAATCTGATACTATCTGATACTCTATGGAGTCTCTGTATATCATATAATACTCTGCAAGATCTAAGTCTCCATCATAACCCTCTGGCGGTGGATTTATACCTCCTGGGGGATCATAGATAGACTCATCCCACTCTAGATGAATGTAGTAGAGACTCTCTTCTGCAATTAAGTTAGTTACTTTTGCTGGAACTGGAATATTTGTTGTCACCTGTATAGTCATAGAGTCGGGTATACTGTAGTATCCAGAAACATCCTGGACATATAATCTGATTAAATAATTTTCATCAGGATAGTAATCTGTTTCAGGTAAAGTGATATCTAAAATTTCATCATTCCCAATCTCCCACCATCCGTCACCTGATGCCTGCTGCGGAATAAAATCAAGCGAGTTGTCTGGATCATGCAATTCCCAAAAATAAATAAGATGCTCATCATCTAATGCATCTGGATCATAGGAGTTGTTAATAGTTTCAAGTATGGGGTTTCCATATTCATCTTCATCAAAATAACCATCCTCATCTAAATCAACATTATCAAGTGGTAGAGTGCATAGCATAGAATCTCCATCATTTGGAGTCAAGTATCTAATCTGATCGACACCCGCATCAGCAATTGGTCTCATGTTTGGTGCAGTTTCTTCAGAGTCCATTATAGAAAGGTTGCTATCACCCGCATCATTAGAAGCTAGTACATTATAGAAATATATGGTTCCAGTTCTAAGTCCTGTATCCTGATATTCACTCTCTAGCTGATCAGATATTCTTATCATTAGCTGTCTGCTATCAGTATAACTTTCACCTTCATCCCACTCTTGATTTTCGTTATCATCTACAAATTCTTCTCCATAGTCGTAAGCTCCATTTGAATAGCTTAAACTATCAAGGCCTTCAGATAAATAGCTATTTGCCTGGTAATAATAGACAGTGTTGCAGATTCCATCTGCCTCTCCAATGTCAGGACCATTTTCATCCCATATACCATTTAAATTATAATCTTCAAATGCCTCTCCTGGATTATATTCTCCATCTTCATTTTCATCAGAATACTCTTCGCTTTCATATCCAGAATCTCCAAAGCAAAGTCCATCCCATCCACAATCAACGAAATCTTCCCCCTCATCATGGATTCCATTTAAATTTAAATCAATAAAGTTTTCAAAATATTCAGTCTCCAAGTAACCATCTGCAGGGCTTTGGGTAATTGAAAACAGACTATCGGTCTCAGCATAAAGCTCACTGGGGAAAATTGAAATCCTATGATGTCTTGTTCCTGCAAGCCCTATTATATGAGGGATATTTTCTTCATACCAATGTCTATAAATCTTATAACTTGTGGCTGGGTATCTGTTATCATACTCATTGCAAGACACCTGCCCATCTGTGCAATCTAAATTTAAATCCCACTCTAAATTTAATATTCTTGATTCGCCTGTAACCAATAATGAGGTTGGAGTTGCAGGTGGTTGATTTCCTATAATAAATCTTAGGCTATCACGAACTTCAGGGGTATTATAAACAAAGTTAATAGCCCCCCCATCATAGACTCTATCATATTGATTTGATCGATTTAGATATACAGGATAATTTCCAGCATTACTGGTAAAGTCAAATGACAAGCTTCCATTCCCAGCGTAGTCTGCAATTATATTTGCATCCCAGATTTCAAGGCTTTTAGATAAATCCTTTAGCTGTCTTATGTCTGTCGTATAATAATCTACTTCATCATCTCCAAATCCTTGATTCCACTCTGGATGGTAAAAAGAAAATGATATCCATTCGGAAGGGTCTGTAAAGGGCTCCGGAATATCCAACGCTGCATCATACTCATCTGTGGCTTCGGGCCTCGCTCCTAGCTCATTGTATATATCAAAAGCCCAATTGTTAGGCTGGCTCAATATATTAAACTCCGTTTCAATTAAAACTGACCATCCAGATACAGCCTCAGGGGTCCCGCAAAGAGTATTTGACTGATTGGATGTAAATTCTGATGATTCTCCATCAACCAGGAGATCAATCGCAGATACAACATAAAAACAGTATTCTACGTCTGCATCTAAATTAGAGACAACATACGAGGTCCCGTATCTACTAGTTAGAAATTCATCATCTATGTAAATATCAAAAAAATAATTTTCATTGCCATACTGATAGTCTTCCATCGACCAGGAAAGCTGAAGTTGTCCTTGACCTACAGATACAGAATCCAATGTTACTGTTGACAAACCAATTGTTGTCGCAGAAACAGAATCAGAGATAGGTCCAACACCCCCTTCCATATTTACCGCCTGCACCTGGTAGGTGTAAGTTGAATCTGGAGCAAGCTGGGTATCAGCATAACTTATATCACCCATAGACGATTCAACTGAATCTATCAATGTACCATTTGAAAAAATTCTATAGGTCGATGCAAAATCAACAGACGCCCAACTTAAAAATATTAATCCTTCTCCTGCAACCGGAGAAAACAGTGCTACCTGGCCTGGGGCTGGCATTGATTCTGTTTGAACAATATCATTACTATAAAGAGGATATTGAGAATTTGGAAGTGATTCACAAATATCAAAATTTGTCGTGATAATTTCTATTGAATAGGTTGTTGACCAATTAAGATCTATTAGCTCTATTGGGGACTCAGCATTAACTTCATTGTATAATTCAGTGAACCCTTGACTGATAATGACCTGGTGAGAGAACTCTCCTGAGCCCTCTAAATCACTATCATCAAAGGATAGTATAAAGCTGTTCCCATCTACAGCTGTGTCAATTTCTATTTCTCCTGATGGGGGTAGGATACAGCTTCCATCATCCGCCGTTACCTCTGAATCATAGTTGCAGGCACCCTCATTATTGCAACCCAAAGTATTATAAGCATCTAATGAACCAGAATAAACATAAATTGCATTTAATTCCCATCCAAGGAAGTCATCATAAACATCTCCATCCCAAATTCCATTTGAATTTATATCTGTAAAACTTTCAGCCTCAATAAAATCATCCCACTGTCCATTTCCATTCAGGTCATCATAAGGTTCAGCGGGGTCATAGCTTCCACTGTTATTTTCATCATAATAATATTCATCTTGGTCCCAAACACCATTTCCATTGTCATCTTCAAAATATTCACTGTCATCCCATAAACCATCACCATCAATATCTTCAAATGGTTCAGCTTCAGATTCTTGGTCCCAAACGCCATTTCCATTTAAATCATCCAGATACTCAGAATAATAAAGATTTGAAGTTTCAAGTGGCAGTATTGCGTTATTTTCATGATCATAAATTTTAAAGAAAGGAAGCTCTCCACTCTCT
>CAZHKH010000102.1:0-5112 GCA_964532515.1 uncultured bacterium | reverse complement strand
GTATAATAAAAACCATTATCAATATATCTAATCTGTATCAATGATGCTGATAGACAATATCCAATTAAAATAGCACCCATTAGATAGAAAGCAACATTTTGTGTACTTGAAGTTTTATGAAATAAAATTTCATATATAAATGATAAAATTAAAAATGATATTAACATTTCTAATTCATTAAAAAATATAAAGTAGGCATTTAAAAAAATAAGAAGGTTGAAAGGTAGCAATAAAGATAGAGATAAATCTGCATTCAACCTATTTATTAACTTTACATATTCTAAAGAACAAATACATAATATAATTAATACTAATAATGGAAATAAAAACTCATAATAAATAGAGGTTAATATTATTGGGATCCCTAGAATATTAATTGAGGATCTAGTATTATTGGAACCATTATTCATTTATTTGTAGAGTATACCCTTGAACCATTTTTATACATGATTACTGTATTCTTCAATTGAAGCTCTACTATATACTTGTTCCCATAATCTGTTTTAATTGAAATTTGTCTTTCCTTTGGAAGATTTGTTATTACTCTATCCAAAGAAGATATGTTGTGTGACTCATAATTAGTATAATAGTATAATCTATTATAGCCAGGGTAAGTCAAATCTTTTATGTTTGGAAAAATAAATGTGGTTGTAGCGATAAAACAGAACAAATAATGAAATTTATTTTTTATAAGCATTGTCACCCCACTTAATAACTTCTATTTTAACTTCTGTTGTCCCTTGTTGTACAAAATCAAGCTTTTTAGCTGCTCCATAAGAGCAATCTAAAATTCTACCCTTAATATACGGACCTCTATCATTTATTCTTAATCTTACTGATTTACCATTTTCAATATTTGTAACCCTCACAATAGAATTTAATGGTAGAGTTTTATGGGCAGCTGATATCCCATCCTTATCATAGACTTCACCATTTGCTGTAAGATTTCCATCAAAACCATCATTAAGTCCATAAAAAGATGAAACTCCATAGAAAACATTTTTTGAATCTTTTTTATTAACTTTATCGCTTGTATAGGTGCCTGTAGAATATCTAGGTGCTGGGACACAAGAAAACAAAAAAAATAGTATAATAATAAAAATATTAATCATTTACTTTTAAAGACCCAATAATTTCGTTGATGCTTTTTGTAGAATTATCTATACAGTAATTTTCAAGAGCTTTAGGAATAGAGTCTATTAAATTGGGATACTTATAATTGATTGTTCCAAATTGCACAAAACTTGCTCCAGCTAATAAAAACTCAATAATATCTTTATGGTCTGAAATTCCTCCAATTCCAATGATGGGTATATCTAGACTGTTATAAAGTTTAAAAACATTTGCTAAAGCCACAGGTTTAATACATGGACCTGACAACCCTCCTGTTTTTGTACTTAGCTTTGGTCTTCTTGAATTAATATCTATAGACATCCCTATTAAAGTATTGATTGCGCTTACAGCATCAGCACCTCCATCTTGGGCAGCTTTACCAATCTCTGATATAGATGTAACATTTGGGCTTAACTTCATTATTAAAATTTTATCTGTTCTTGCTCTAAGTTCTTCTGTTAATTCCTTTGTTAATTTAGATGAAACACCAAACTCTATCCCTCCCTCTTTAACATTGGGGCAAGAGACATTAATTTCATAGCCTACATGAGATCCTTCTACGCTTTCTAAAATTTCTAAAGTTTCAATATAATCTTCAATTTTTGTTCCGGCTATGTTTACAATAACATTTGTGTCGACTTTGTTTAAAAATGGTAATTTTTCTTTTATATAGGCCTCTACACCTAAATTAGCTAATCCAATTGAGTTTAGCATCCCTGATGTTACCTCGCATATTCTTGGAGGTGGATTTCCTTCTCTTGGATATCTAGTTACTGATTTTGTTACAATACCTCCAAATTTAGATAAATCTACTACATCAGAAGCTTCGTGACCATATCCAAATGTACCACTAGCAACCATAACAGGATTCTTAAATACTATATCCTTTATTTTTAGAGAAAGCATGTTTTGACTTCCTTCGCATTGTATATTGGACCATCCATACATACTAACTCATATTTACTTCTATATGAATGTTCTTGGTTTTGAATATTATTATTTGTTTCAAGGGTGCATCCTTGGCATATACCAATTCCACATGCCATAATTGTTTCAAGGGCTAAATAACATTTGATATCATTATCTATTGAAAATTTCCTTAATACTTCCATCATCATAGGTGGGCCACAGACATATAACACTTTATTTTGAAGTTCTTCTATCGAAAACACTCGTTGCAAGGCTTCAAAAAGATTGCCCTTAATCCCATAGGAGCCATCATCTGTTGATAAATATACTTTTTTAGATTCATCATGTTTTAAAAAATGTTCATCTTTCTCTCTTGCACCTATAAATAAACTAGCTTTTTCATGATCCTTTGTAGCATTATAAAGATTTAAAATTGGAGCAATGCCAACCCCACCTCCAATAAGAATTGATTCTTTATTGCAGTCTACATCCCAATAGTTTCCTAGAGGACCAATAATATCTACATCTTCACCTTCCTTCCAACCTTTCATTATTCTTGTACCCTCTCCAATTGACTTATAGATTATACTGATTGTATTATGATCTTGATGAGAAATACTCATTGGTCGTCTCATCACATTCTCAAATTTTATTGATGGGAGAATATTGACAAATTGTCCAGGTTTAGTAGATTTTGAGATTTTTTTTGAAGAAAGTTTTGCTTCAAAAATATTTTTTGCAATTTCTCTATTATAAACTACATTGCAAATTTCATTAAATATCATATTATTTCGTTAGATTTAATTTCATTTTTTCAAGATCCAAATTTTCTAGTTCTAACTCTCTAAATGGGTCCATGCGCTCATCTTTCATTTTATCCTTATCATCGCGTATATCTGGATTTAAACTTATATCATCATACATCGATAAATAACCATCTAATTTATCAATTTTTTCATCTATAGTGCTAGACTCTAAACTAAATATTGAATTATTAATTACTATGAGCAATGAATCTTCAATACTATCTAATGAGTAGGTTGAATCAGTAGAGATATTATCTTTTATATATTTGAAGGTTGATTTGAAAGTATTGTACTTGACATCGAAATCTCCCATCCTCCGTTTAAAAGCTGATGGAGAACCTTCAATTAAGTGCCCTAGCCTAACTTTCAATGAATCATACGAGTAATAATCATCAAAATCATTAATCTCTTCAAAGCAGCTATATATGGAGTCTAGTTCTGAATTTATAATAATTTTGCTACCACACTCTGATAATTTTCTTTTTGATTTTAAATATTTAATATCTTCATTTATAATATAATAGTAAGAAGATAATTTATCATTAGCAGTCCTAACGTTATCTTCTTGAGATTGAAGGTATGCCATTCCACCCAAAGAGCCTTTTAGCTTTCTTGTTTCAAAAACTAGATTTACATATTCAATATAATTTTTTAACATTTCAGTAGTGTTAAACAGAAACATTTCATCAATTAGACCTTTATAAAATTTAAGTGCATCGCTGTCGGCTAATATATCATCTAAAAGTAGATAAGCAGACTCATACTTTCCCTTATCAAGTAAATCAATTATAGGATCAAATTGACTAATAGAATTGTTTGTTACTACTATTTCTGTAGATTGATTAGGGAAAATAGATTCGACAATCTTCAGCCAGCTTCCTTCTAAATATTCACCTATATATATGCTTGATGAATCAAGCCAAGATAAAGCATAGAGGGTCTTTGGGACATAAATATCACTATCTGGAAATTTTTTCACTAATTCCCTATATCTAAAAAATGCTGAATCTGTATTTGCAAAATCAAAGTAAAAACTTTCAGCCATATAAAAAAGTAATGAATCACTACTCAAGGGGACCTTATCTAAGTTACTAAGGGAGTCTGCAGTATCTACTGATAACTCATATTCATATATCAAATCTTGGAGATCTTCAATTTTAGAAATTGTTTTTTTTGATAATTTCCCAAATTTAGAACTTGATTTTTCAGTTTTTGATTTTTCTAGCAATTCTTTTATTGTATCAAAATTGAATTCTTCTTCCATATTTATTTTAGCTAAAAGATAATATGCTTCAGAGGTTTCCTTCTTTTTAGAATTTTCAGATACTATGTTATGAAAAATCTCCTTAGCAGTTGAAAAATCTCCCATCTCATAGTATATCTTCCCTAGCTCCAGGGTTAAAAATAATCTTTTATCATTAAAAGAAGATAGACTAAGTAATCTTTCAATTTCAGAAATCAGATAATCGTAATTATTTAATTTTTTATTATACTCTATTTCAACTAGTTTGATATCCTTCTTATCTTTTTCCTCTTCTAAAGTATTATAAAGTTTATTTAGATAAAAAACTAAATCATCATACCTTACAAATTCTTCAGAAAGACTAATTAACTTATTATATATATTTATTTTCTCTTTATCATCTGATGAATATTTCAATGAAGTATTAAGATTTTCATAAGCAGATTTTATATCCTCATCAAATATGCTTAAATCAGCCAATATTTGATATAATAAAAAATTCTCATATCTACTAAGTTTAATATTGCTATTAGTAATGAGTGATAATGATATTCTTGCTTCCTCTATATTTTCTAATTTTAAATTGCATAATGATATCCATAATTTTGATTCTTTTTGATATTTACTACTAGGAAATTTATTTAACAGAAGAGAAAAATAATCTTTTGATCCTTGAAAATCATCTTTCAATAGCATTGATACCGCTATAATATAATATGCATCTTCCACCCATTTACTATCTGGATATTTTTGAATAACAATTTTTGAATTTACTATTGCTTCATCAAGGAATTTTTTTGCGTCTATAGGTAAATCTGTTTCTGTGTATTTTCTAAGATTAATAATTTGCTTCGCATTTTCAAATGATTCTTCGGCATTATAGAAGGTATTATAATAAGCACATGAAGTAAATACAAACAACAATAGAAGGGATACTATTTTTCTCAAATCACTAATATGATCAAAAGATAACATATTTGTACCGAGGGCCGGAATCGAACCGGCACGAACATAAATGTTCGAGGGATTTTAAGTCCCTTG
>CAZHKH010000101.1:0-5130 GCA_964532515.1 uncultured bacterium | reverse complement strand
ATAAACCTGATAATTATAATACTTATTTCATAGAGAATGATAAGTGGAATCGAAAACAGTATCTGACTAAATGGATCTGGTGGAGTTAATATCGCAGCAATGACAACAATTGAAAGTATCGCATATCGCCTACCACTTCTAAGGATATGGTGATCAATTAAACCCAGCTTCTTAAAAATGATTGCTATAATCGGAAGTTGAAAAACCAATCCTCCAATAAATACCATCCAAATTACATAGGTAAGATAGTTTTCTAAAGTTATATTGTAATCCACGGCAATAGCATCGCTTGCCACTGAAGTAAGAAATGAGATGCTCATTGGAATAATGGATATATATGAAAAGTACCCTCCCCCAACAAAAAAAACAGTGCTCATCATAAACATCAGTAGCGTAATAAAATTTATTTTTTTATCTATTGCTGGAGATATAAACTTCCACAGCTGATATAGCAGTACTGGCATTGAGAGCATCAGACCTATCATCATTGAAATATAAATTTTAATCATGAACATGCTGGTGACTTTCAAAACTTGAAGATTCACCTTGTCCATAATCTCTATGTTTGGTTGAGATATGATTTGAAGAAATATATCAGAAAAATAATAGGCAACACAAGATAGAGAGACAACTGCCAACAAAGATTTTATAAGTCTGCTTCTCAACTCATCAACATGATTCCAGAATGGCATATCTGATCTGCTGCTAGTATTTTTCATTTTTAAGAATATTGTCCACTAAATCTACCGGAGATAATCTTTCTGAAATCTCCTTTTTAATTTCAATAGATAGTAAGTCATGCTTAGAATTTTCAGCCCAAAAATGTTCGCTGAATCTATTTTGAATGATAGACTTTACCTGCCTCTGATATCTATCATTGTTTTTTTCCTTCAAAATTTCCTCTTTTTTCATGAATTTAAAATGAGAATTAATGCTATCTAATAGCTCATCTGTCCCTTCGTTACTTAACGCATTGGTTTTGAGTACCGGAATTCTCCAAGAACTATCATTTGAGGATGGAGCTGTATCTAGCATATTGTTTAGTGTTGTTGATAATCTATTTGCCCCCGATCTGTCGGATTTATTGACTACATAAATGTCTGCAATTTCAATTAAACCAGATTTCATCATTTGAATATCATCTCCAGATTCTGGCACGAGAACCACTGCCACGGTATCTGTCTCATTCATTACATCAATTTCTACCTGCCCCACACCAAGAGTCTCAAATATAATAACATCAAACCCGTTGGCATCTAGAACATCGCAAGCCTCCGATGATGCCAGTGATAGTCCTCCAGAGGCATTTCTGCTGGCCATACTTCTTATAAAAACTCCCTTATCATCGTGGTGCTTCAGCATTCTTATCCGATCTCCTAAAATAGCACCACCAGAAAATGGACTGGTTGGATCAATGCAAATTACAGCGACCATTTTCTCTTGGGCCCTTAAATTTAAAATAAGATTATTGATTAGGCTACTTTTCCCAGCTCCTGGGGGACCAGTTATGCCTATGCGATGAGCTTTGCCTGTTTTAGGATAAAGATCAGATAAAATAGATTTCTTTTTATTGGAATTATTTTCAATGAGGGAAATAGTTTTTGCTATATTTTTAATATCCAAAATTTACTCCCTTTAGAAAATTATATTTGATATCTAGGATTAGCCAAATATTCGCTTAAAAAAGGCATAGTCAGGAATACTTAGCTTATGCCCAGTTTTTGTAATAAGACCTCTTTCTTCAAAAATTTTCATTACTCTTGAAACAGTTTCTCGTGATGTTCCAGCCATGTTTGCAATATCCTGCTGATAAGGAAGATTCTCAACGGTAACTGCTCCCTGCCTGATAACCCCCATCTCTTCAGCTAGATTAAGTATAGAGACACCTATTCTATGTTCAGCATCATCTAAAGAAAGGGCCTCAATTTGCTGATCAGATTTTCTCAATCTTATCGCAAACTCTGTCATTAAATTGAGAGATACTTTATTATTTGTTTTTAAAAGATTTAAAAAATCTTCTCTATTAATTGTAACAACTTCACAATTTTCTTGGGATAGTGCATTCGCAGATCTTGATTCTCCATCTAAAATTGCCATCTCTCCAAAGACCTCTCCAGAGCCCAGCATTGCAAGAATCACTTCCTTGCCCTCATCATTGACTCTTGTAATTTTCACTGTTCCAGACATCACTATAAAGACAACATCACCCATTTCCTCTTCTAGAATAATCATACTATTTTTTGGGTATTTTCTTGTTTTGCAAACTTCCTGTATGCTGGATAACTCACTTTCTGATAAATCAGAAAAAATATTTACGGATCTTAAAAACTCAATATCCAAGACTTTCCTCCTTTAGATAAATTGATTTAAACAAAGCAATTTGGAATCAAATATTTTACAATATTTTGATTCTATTAAAAAATACATTTTTTTTATTTATTTTTTTTATAACTTTGCTAGCTAATTATATATTAGCTTAATATAGTTAAAAAGGAATTTAAATGAGCGCAAAAGGTTCAGAATTAAAAAGAGTTAGGCAGTCAGAGAAAGCAAATTCGTATAATAATCACTATAAGTCAATGATGAAAAATTCTGTAAAGAAGGTATTAAGTTCAACCTCAAAAGAGGATGCAACTACACTTAAGAATGAAGCATTTAAGGTGATTGATAAAGTTGCGAGCAAAGGAGTAATTCATAAAAATAAAGCTGCTAACCAAAAGTCAAGAATCTCCAGACACTTAAATACGCTATCGTAGATTCCTACTTCGGCTTATGATAGTTGGGAGATTCCTTTGTGATTTTTATATCATGAGTGTGACTCTCTATTATTCCAGATGAAGTTATTTTAATAAACTCCGCTTTACTTGGAAAATCTTTAATATTTTTTGCTCCACAGTATCCCATAGAAGATTTAATGCCACCTATTAGTTGATGCACAGTATCCCCTACTGGTCCCTTAAATGGAACCATACCCTCAATTCCTTCAGGGACTAACTTTTTATTATTAGATTTCGATTGGAAGTATCTATCCTTGCTTCCAACTTTCATCGCAGAAATTGATCCCATCCCTCTGTAGGATTTATAGCTTCTTCCCTCCCAGAGTATCATCTCTCCAGGGCTTTCATCTGTCCCTGCAAACAAACTGCCAAGCATAACACATCCAGCTCCAGCAGCTAGTGACTTTGCGATATCACCAGAGTATCTCATTCCGCCATCTGAGATTACTTGTATATTTTTTTTATGTGCAAACTCATAGGCATCCATGACAGATGTCAATTGAGGAACTCCAACCCCTGCAACAATTCTAGTAGTGCAGCTAGACCCAGCTCCAATTCCAACTTTTAATACATCCACTCCATGATCAATAAGTTTTTCAGCTGCAGAGGCTGTAGCTATATTGCCAACAACAATTTCAGCTGATGAGTATTCTTTTTTTATCATATCAACTTGATTTAAAACTGATTTTGAATGTGCGTGAGCGGTATCTATAAATATTAAATCAACAGAGGCATCTAATAGCGCACCAACTCTATCCAAAGTATTATTCTCTATTCCAACTGCAGCGCCACAGAGTAATCTCCCATGCTTGTCAAGAGCAGCATCTGGATAACTTTGTTTTTTTAAAATATCTTTCACTGTAATCAATCCAGACAACTTTCCTTTTTTATCAACAACTAAAAGTTTCTCAATTCTATGCTTCTGAAGAATTTTTTTTGCTTGAAGCATGTTTATTCCCTCTTCAACAGTTATAAGATTTTTCTTTGTCATCCTCTTAGATACAGAAATAGAATGATCATCTTCAAAACGAATATCTCTATTGGTGATAATTCCTATCAACTTTTCATTGTCAACAACAGGGATTCCTGAAATACTAAATTTTTCCATTATTTTAAGTGCATCTTTAATCGTCTTGTCCTTTGAAATTGTAATTGGATTGAGTATCATTCCACTTTCTGATCTTTTAACTAGATCAACCTGGTCAGCCTGATCTTCAATAGAAAGATTCTTGTGAATGACGCCCATTCCCCCTTCTCTTGCAAGTGCAATTCCCATTTTATATTCCGTCACCGTATCCATCGCAGCGCTTATAAGGGGAGTGTTGAGTTTTATTTTTTTTGTTAATTTACAGGAGATATCTACATCTCTTGGTAAAATCTCAGAGTATTGAGGTACCAGAAGGATGTCATCAAATGTTAGTGCTTCTCTTATCTTGTGAGTTTCTTTCATATAATTTCCTAGTTAATGTATTTCACCAATACAGTTTTCTATTTCATGCAGTATCTCATTTGATTCTACTAATGCTTTTATTTTATTGTGGTCATCATAAAGGGGTCTATCCTCATCTAGATGTTCAATATGTTTTCTTATGGTATTTTTTGCAATTTTTACGCCCTGCCCAAATTGGTGCTCTCTAAAGTCTAAAGCCTGAGCTGCAGCCATAAGTTCAATACCTATGATGCCATATGCATTATCTAATATTTGAAAGTTTTTAATTGCCGTATTCATTCCCATCGATACAAAATCTTCCTGGTCTGCTGCTGCTGGAATTGATTGGATGGATGCCGGTGTTGATAAAATCCTCTGCTCAACAATTTGCATGTCTGCCGTATATTGACTTAGCATTAAACCTGAAAACATTCCCGCTCCTTTTGTTAAGAATGCAGGCAAGCCTTCGCTTAAAGCTGGATTATTAAGTCTATTGAGCCTTCTCTCGGACATAACACAGACCATTGTAAGCGCAGCACCCAGCATATCCATAGGCAAGGAAACGGGTGTCCCTTGAAAGTTTGCCCCTGAAATCTGAATGTTTTCTTCTGGAATAAATATTGGGTTATCTCCAACTCCATTGAGCTCAATTTCAACTTGACTGGTGCAGTATGATTCAGCATCATGAACAGCTCCAATAACCTGTGGAGTAGATCGAAGTGAATAGGCATCCTGGACTTTTGTTTTTAGTTTTCCTGTCGCCAAATCTCCACTCTTTAACATTCTTCTAATTGAGCCTGCAGATCTGATTGCACCGCTAAATCCTCTAACTTTATGGAGCCTATCATCGTATGGTCTTAAATTCGCTTTTAGAGCATCCAGACACATTGATGCTCCTATTTCTGCATGCTTAAGAATATTTCG
>CAZHKH010000100.1:0-5289 GCA_964532515.1 uncultured bacterium | reverse complement strand
TGCATGGTATGCCATTTGATAGGTTTGAATACAATTAAATTTATATTCATCTGAAGCAACAACCCACCTAACATCGTTTGGTAGTTTTGCATTAAGAAACGATAAAATTAAAATAAAATAAATCATGTTATCCCTATTCATAATTATTTAAATATGACTTTGGCTGTAGAATTTTCTTTATAGTGTATTTTGTGCCCATCAACCCAATTATCGTTCATAAAGTATTTGGAAGAGTTACGCAAATCTCCATTTGGTAAAAGTTCAATAATCGCTTTGACTTTGGTGATGCCATTTTGATTTCCAACAACATTTTCAATGCTAATTAATTTATCATCTTCAAAATGCAATTCAGCATTTGTAGTAAATCCAGCAGTTGTAAAATAGGATGAGACTAAAGTATTTTTTTTTGCATTCCAGGTTATAATTGATTCTCCACCATATTCTCCATCATTAACAGAATGCATAATTCGAATGGCCATTCCATTTAATGCTCTTTCCCAATGAGACACATCAAAAACAGGTTTTTCTTTTGTTGAATTTGCAAATTCACCTTTAAAAGTTTTACCGATATAAGGTTCAAAAGGTTTAAGATGTTCAGATAAGTTATTCATTTCATTGTTTTGGGCTACCAATAATCCAATAATTAATATTAAAATTTTATTCATGCCTAAATCTCTTTTAAAAAAAAATAAACTTCAAGCTTTTTAATAATTATTTTTAAAAGGGAAATAAAATGGGGGTTGATTTTTTATATTCTTGATAAGACTCTAGTTTACCCCATTTTTTATCAGCATACTCCTCAAGAAGATTGATTCCACTGATTCGAGTTAGAAGTAAATAAACAAATAAAGGTGATATTAAAGTAATCAATTGAATATTTTCTAGGCTGGGAATAGATATTATAGATATTCCTAACCACAACATAATTTCACCAAGATAATTAGGATGCCTAGAGTACGCCCATAAGCCGGATGTTATGAACTTACCTTGATTATTTTTCCTAAACTTCCTTTTTTGCAAGTCAGATACAACTTCCAAAATAAACCCAATTACCCAAAATGATGAGCCCACTACAATGAAAATTAAATTATCATGAATAATATTTGAAGTTAGTGCAGCGATGGCACAGGATGCAGTAATAAAAACCCATGTTCCCTGCAGTGTCCAGGTTAGCATAAATTTGAAAAAATTAGTTTTAATCTCATCAAATCTTCTATCATTTCCATCTTTGTGTATCCGAAAGAATAAAAACAATCCCAGTCTTAATGTCCACAGGCTAATAAATATAATTAATAAAAGGCCGCTATAATTGAGGTCTTCTATATTTCGATTGCATAGAATGTAGTATATGATACTTAGAAAAGTCAGGGAGCCGGTAAGATCAAAGAATCGCTCACTTTTAAAAATATATGATGGGATAAATACCAGATACTGTATGCCAAAAGCAATGAGCAGGCAGTGGAATATAATTGGCGCTCCATTAAGTTCATATCCTCCAAAAGACCCAGCAATGGCAATCAGAGAAGATATAAAAATAAGTACTGCAACTTTAATTATTTGGCTCATTTATTGATTCCTTATTTGATTAGACATCCAGCATAAAAACGGAAAAGAAAATCCCCAGACTAACGCAATGATTAGTAGAGTAAAATTCTCATTGTATATAGGGTTGAATTTGATTGCCCCCAGACCATTTCCTGTAGCGTATGCAATAGGTCCAGCTATCAGGCCTAAGATAATCTGAGTAAAATATTTTTTCATGATATTTTTAAATGCATGGTTTAGAGTAGCTGTAAATCCAACCCACATGCCTGTAATCCAGAGTGGCGCGATATAGCTAATTTGATTGTACATTCCTTCATAGGATAAGATACTTAAATTAAGAAGTAGACTATCGACTAGAGTTCCAAATATTCCAGCGATGAGCAATAAATAAATTTCCATATTTCTAGATTTGTTTGGAATACTATAAAGGTGAATTATTAAATATGCTAGCACTAAGAGTGGACCCAAAAATTTTTGATTATTGATTGCGCCGAGAACACAAGCCCACCAGCAAACTTTAAATCCAATAACATTAAATATGTAGAATAAATATTTCATTTTATATTGTGTATCACCTTTTCAAATTCATTTTTATTGTATCCAAACTCACTTTCTAATTGAAGTAGAATTTTAGCGTAAGTCGAATCATCTAGAGTTGTAGTTCGTGACATAATCCATCCGTAGCTATTATCTGGGTAGCCCACCACCATATAATTGTAGTTAGGTTCTAAGATAATGACCTCATAAGGAGCACGATAGAATGGTATGTATGGCCTCATAAACTGCACCTCCCATCGTCCTGGCTCATCTTTATTTACATAGCCTTTTTGTTTCATGCCTTTCTTCTTTCCATCTTTGATTGCGTGGTATGATATATCAACAGTTCCATCACTATTTAATGTGTAGTCATCATAAGAGTTTGTTCCATCTTCAACCCAGTTTGGAATAATAGAAATCACATACCATCTTCCCATAAACCTTTCTATATCTAAATTTTGGATAACAGGATGGGGAAGCAGCACACTAAAAAATATACTCAGCATCCAATAGCATATTATTTTTTTAAACACTAAAAATCTCCTGGATCCTCTTTTTTCTATATGAAAATATTTTTTTAAGATCTCTTTTAATATAAATCCAGTGAACGACTCTTCCTATAAAACCTAGGGGAACACTGTAGAGCACTGTGTCCTTTATTAGCGTTTCATTTTCATTTATTTTTGTAAATGTATGGGTATGATGCCACTTTGAATAGGGACCTTTAATCTGCTCATCAATAAATAAATAAGGAGGGTCATACTTTGTAATTAAAGTTCTCCATCTCATAGATATAAACATAATATTTATAGTATAATCGATAAGCGCACCCTTCTTCATCTCGATTGGGCTGGGTGTTAAAATATTGAAATTCATTTTTGGGGGAGTAATAATAGATAGATTTTCAGGTTTTGAGAAAAAGTCAAACACATCAGATATATTCTTATAAATCACTTGCTCTTTATTAAGAGTATACAGCTTCAAGTGATATAGCTAGCTTAAAATTAAATTAACAAGCTGAACAATATCTAAAATATCAATAACCCCATCTGAATTAATGTCTGCAGAACTATTGTATTCGGAAGTCAGTATTAAATTTACTGATAAAATAATATCCTGGACATTAACCTGAGAGTCTCCATTTATATCACCAACCACAGAATCACTACAATCTATGTTAACCAGGTACTGGGACGCGGTAGATGGATATTCTAGCAGAGATTCGCATGCAGAATTATCTCCCAAAACTTGATATTTAAGCCAGTTCAAGGCATACTCCTGGACATCGCCATATGGATACGCTGCAAAGCCGTGGCCATCTCCCGCTCCTTCAAACATGATTTTATCGGTTGTCTCTGGCATATTTTCATAAATATCCTGACCTAGCAGTCCATCATAACTAGGCATTTCATTAGCCTCAACTTCTCCTGCAAATATCAATGAAGGGACGCTATGATTGACAAGTTCAGGGACCAAACAGATGCAGTATGTCACACCATCATAATCTTCTCCTGGACACAAATCACAATCTTCAAATAAAACAGTTGGGTTTAGTGATATAACCGCCTTAAGTGAGCTCTCCATCATCGCTGCATTTTGGCAGGCACCACCACCCATAGAATAGCCTCCCACTGAAAAACTATTTACATCAATCATGCCAAACACTGGGGAACTATTTCTAGTGTTCTCCTGGGCGATTGATTCAATAGCATCAAGAAGTCCCTCTGCTCTCATCTCATGTGAATCATTCATTTCATCATTTGGAGTAATTGTCATGGCTATAAAACCATGCGAAGCAAAGAACCCTGCCCAAGATGACATTGAGGAGCCATTCCCGCCCCACCCTGGACTAAAAACTATACTTTTATATGGAGGCATTGCATCTATTGGATAGTATAGGATGCCATCTCTGTAATCAGGCCCATTTCTAAGACCCTGTGACTCTGTTATGGTAGAATATTGATAAGGTCCATCACCATCGCCACCGCCACCATCATCGCCACTGCCACCAATTTCCTGGCATTGGCCTGTCTCATCGTTCCACTCACAGTACTGGGACCAATATAGGCAGTCGCTATAGTTAAGTTCATAACATTCAGCAGATATAAAGCTGAACAAAATTAGATTAGAAATAAATAGTGTATTTTTCATGAGCTTAATTTATAGAATGAGGTTTATTACAAAAAAATAATTTTTCAATCTGTTACAAACAGATTAATTATTTAGAATTATACTTATCAGAATTACTATATCTTGGACACTGATCATTCCATCTTGATTTAAATCGCCACTTTGCTCATAACCAGATTCTAAAATCAAGCTTACTAGCTGCACGATATCTAAAACATCGATACTGCTATCATCATTTACATCTCCAAGAGTAAAAAGATATTGGCTGAAAAAATTCCAAATTTCTTCACTTGAGTTTATATCCATGTTTCCATTTGAGCCAGGCCAATCATGTCCACCACCAACAACTTCATACAGCCAGACCTCTGCATTCTCATTGCAATCAAAGTATCTGTGATTTATAATATAGCTCCCATCATTGAAACTATTGTTTGGCAAATAATAGTTCTCACTACTCATGCATCCGTTTATTTCAACCCACAGATCTATTCCATCTTCTGTGCTGTAGTAGGCTCCCCAGCCATCATTGTTTTCCATATCTCCATCCCATAGCGTCACATTATCATTTGTACCATGAATTTCAAGGACAGGGACAGGTGAAGTTTCACATGTATTATATATTTCTTCCATCATGCATCCTGCCACTGGAGCAATAGCTCTAAATACATCACTTGCCTGGCAGGCGAGCATATAAGACATATCTCCACCATTTGACATTCCCGTAGAAAATATGCTTTGTGAATCAAATCCATATTCTTTTTGCAAATAATCAGCTAATGATGAGAGAAATGCAACATCATCAACCATTTGATTTTGATGAAATGAGTATCCAACATTCCAAAAGTTATATCCTGATTGATCAGTTGTTCCCTGTGGATAGCATACAGCAAATCCATGCTCTGCAGCGATTTCATTCATCCCAGAGTATCCCATTATTCCACCTGCCGATCCGCTGTAGCCATGCAAAACAAAAACCAAAGGAGCATTATCTTGAATGGAGTTTGGTAGATATAAATAGTAGTCTCTAATTTCTCCTCCATGATCGTATTGAAAGGATTCAATAATTTCATTTTCGCA
>CAZHKH010000099.1:0-5543 GCA_964532515.1 uncultured bacterium | reverse complement strand
GATCATGCGTAGAAAGTCTTGAGGAGTGTAGCTGTGAATCTCAGGGGCTTATTACGTGTGAAGATGGCCAATGCGTAGAGAATGAAGAAGATTGCGGAGAGCTTTCAAATGAAATTCCTGATAAATTCTCAATTTCAGCTCCATATCCAAATCCATTTAATCCAATTGTTAAATTTGATTTTTCATTACCTTTAATCGATCAGGTTAATATTAATGTCTACGATATTAATGGAATGCATGTAGCAACACTTATGGATGAGGTTAAGCCAGCAGGGCATTATAGTGTTATTTGGAATGCTCATCATCAATCTACCGGTATGTATTTCATACAATACTCAAGCAAAGAAATGATTAAAACAATGAAGGTTGTTCTTATTAAGTAATTTCCACAATTTTCCCTTGAATAGTACTTGATATTAGTTTTACCTTTACTAGTCTGTAGCGGTCTTGTAAATGTGTGCTTTATAAGATCTTTTGTTCGAGTACTTAAATAAACTATTCATAAATAAGTGAAATTATTATATAAAACTCTATTTATTTTAATTGCAGTTTTAAGCATAAGCTGCGAACAGCCCACCTCTGGGTCGTCTTCAAACAATTCTTTGGAGAGCACTTTGAACGATTCTAATTTAAGCGATGGCATCACTGGCAATGTCGATGAATATTTTTATGATTTAGATGAGTCGGAGGTTCCAAATGTAAATTCACGATTCTATCGCTACTCTGGTTTAAGTATTATTGAGCCACTTGCATTTGACTCTGAAAATGATACGCTAAATTTTATAACTGTGGGTGATTACGTTCTATCATTTTCTCCAAATGAATTCATAGGTGACATGCTTATTCTGGAGCCATTTGATGAAACGATATCTGTGACAACTGGAGAGCCATGCATCAACATCGATGATGATTTTGATGATGATCCCCTCACAATTGATTGTCCTGACATTAATGATGATGGCCAAATTTCTGGCCCTGAATATTTAGATCTATATAGATTTGAAGAAATGACTTTTTCTCATTCGTATGCCGATGTAATTAAACTTGAGTGGGATGAAGACAATGAAAGATATATGGTTGTAAGCGTTGCGGGAGAATCATCTCCACTTAGTTTTAAGTATATCATAGGTGCGCCTGATGGGTTATATGAGAATGGACGATATGATGAAGGCGAAGATTTCAGCGATGATAACGAAAATGGTCAATGGGATGAGGACGAGGAGTATACGGATTTATTTGGTCCAGATATGAATGATGACTATGACTCCTTATCTTATATTACTCAAATAAATCACAATGATCTCAATGGTTTTTATTTTAGTGATGATGATGAAAATGGCTACTGGGATGAAGGCGAGGAGTGGAATCTCCCAGATTCAGTTTCATATCAATATTATTTTGATTCTAGCCAGCTATCTTCAGTTGATAGTGTGTACAGCTCTGAAAATTTAGAAATCACTCATGATTTTGTTTTTAATAAAAAATTAATATCCACTGATTCCCTGATGTTTAAAATCAGCACCGACTGCAACGATAATGGCCAGTGGGATGATGCTGAAACTGAGGATGTAGGTAATAATATTTGGGATCCAGCAGAGCCATTTTTAAATCAAGGTGGAGATCAGGATAGTGTTTATACTGTGGGAGAGCCTTTTTTGGATCGAAATTGTAATGGCCAGTGGGATGATGCAGAAGAATATATAGATGAGAACGAAAATGATCAATGGGATGAAGGAGAGCCATTTACAGATGTGGGGAATGGAATTTTAGATGAAGCTGAAGTTTGTGCAGATGAGAATGAGGGAGCAGCCTGCATTCTAGAAAATTTATATTCAATGTCTGATAGGCCAAACGTGCTAATTGCAAGCTATACCGATAACGATTGGGTGGTATTTGAAAACATAGATGAGGAGACTGTTGTTACTCCAAGGTGGTCAGATACTTCTTATCAACTCATACAGCCCTATGAACAGCTAGAAACAAAATCAAAGATTACATCAATGGTAGATAAAGTAGAGACAATTTATAGCTACCAGATAATTGAAAATACATTTGAAGAGGGCAAGGACTACACTATTTCAAAAGTAATTTGGGATGAGCTAGGGAATGGCGATAGATCCGTAGCCTATCATCTGTACAGAAAAGATGATCAAAGCGGTGATATTGTTGAGCTTATTCATGACAGCTACTTTATCCTTCCAACAACAACGCCAGGTTCAAGCATTGATGGAGGGAGCTTTGAAGATTATTTAGTTTTTGATAATTTGCCTAGTGAACAGACATATCTATATACATATAATGGTTTACTTAGAGATGGAGAGAAGCATCAGACTTCAAGGATAGCGTACTCACCTCAGACCAACGCCCAGTACCATATTGTTGAGACCTATGAGGTCGCTAGCGATACACTGACTATCCCTCAGTTAAATGGTTCATACGATAGCGGTGGCCAATTTGAAGAAGAGTATATTGATGAAAACGAGAATGGGCAATGGGATGAAGGGGAAGAGTATACGGATGAATTTACCTTGCTGACAGACGCATTCAAAATTACTCGAACTAAAAATTCTATTATGCAAGGGTCTGGACTTGAGCTTGTTGAGTTAAACAATGTTTGGCTTGCTCGAAGCTATGGAATAGTTAAGGATGAAATGGAATTTCGATTTAATGAACCTGATGATTTTGATGGATTTTATAGATTAGAATTGATTAACTGCGGACATTGCAATCAAGAAACTTTTGGAAGATCTAGCATATTTAGTGGAAGTACAGAGGTAGATTTTAACCAACTTCAAAATGTAGATCAATTTAATGATAGTTATAATAAAGCAAGGTCCTTTGGCCTTCAAAAATTAGATTTTAATCCCCAACCATAGGATGACATATGATTAGAATATTTAATATTATACTCTTATGCTTTTCAACCTCACTTTTATTTAGTGGAACCGATGGAACAATAAGAGGTCAGGTTATGGATGTTAATGGCGAGCCTCTTCCAGGTGTGCAAATATTAATTGCGGATTTATCTCAAGGAGCGGTTACAGATTTAGATGGTAATTATATTATTTTATATGTTCAAGTTGGAACATATGATATAAAAGCCTCTATGATCGGATATGCAGCCATTCTGATAACAGATGTTAATATAACAATGGATCAGACTAGATGGCTAAACTTCACCCTGCAAGAACAGGCAATCGAAGGAGAAGTTGTAGAGGTGACAGGAGAGAGAGGGCTGGTTGAAAAGGATATGACATCTAAAAAAATCACTGTTAGCCAAGAGCAGATAGAGGCACTCCCAATCAAAGATATTACAGAATTATACTCATTACAATCTGGAGTTGTAAAGGTTGAGGGCGGAATGGCCGGGGCCATCCCTGATCATGAAGAAAAAGGATTGGAGGAGGTTCATGTTAGAGGGGGTAGATCTGGTGAGATTGCCTATATGATTGATGGACTTTATATACGAAATCCAATTTATGGTGGAATAGGAAATGGTACGCGACTCAATCTGTTTGCGGTTAGTGAGTTTGATTGGCAGCCTGGAGGATTTAACGCTGAATACGGGGATGCGATGTCAGCAGTGAGTAATATGCATACAGCGTTTGGTAAAGATGAATTTAGATATCGATTTAAATATGAAACCAGCATGATTGGCGCACAGGTATTCAATAATGAATACGATGATCTTAGAGGATACAATGACTACAACTTAGGCTTTGGAGGTAAAATTCCATTTGTAGGTCTTATCCCATTTATAAACTCTGCCCATTACTGGGTATCTGGCCAGTTTACAGATGAGCAGTCATATAGAGTCCTTGAATTTGATAACGTTGTTGCTACTGGGATTCTTGATGATGATATTGCTACTAATGTCATGCCGTGGGATACACATTCTGGATTAAAAGGTTTTGGATTTGATAAAACAAAGGATATTTTTGCAAAAATATCTTTAAAATCACTCAACAATACTTTGAAGCTTAATTATTCCTACTGGCAAGTTGCTGCACACAGACAATCGTTCAGCACCCGATACATGTATGATAACACAGGTCAAAATGAACTATTTAGAGATACATATAGACACACTCTTGATATAAATCATCAGTTAACAAAGACAACATTCTATTCATTTAAATACTCTAATTTTATTCAGGATCAGTTTATTGGTGTAAGATGGAAGGATTCTGATAATGATGGATATCCAGATTGGTTTGAGTATGGAAATGCCGCTGGCTCTCCTATTAATGACTATCTTAGTGGAAATGACTACGAAATGTCTTCAGACCCTAACAATCCATATGTGACACCATTTGATCCGAACACAACAACAAATCCAGCAGAGGTATACTACACAAATAAAGATGGAAATGGTCCTGAGAATTGGACAAGTGGGTGGTATTTTGGCGCGGACCCAGGGAATTATAATTGGGATGTTGCAGAGGAATTTATTGATGTCAATCAAGATGGTATCTACACTCCGTTTTTTGATTTAGATGGAGATGGGCAGAAAGATCCCAATGAGCATTGGGTTGATATATTCACCCATGAACATTTTACTGACTTAAATGGAAATGGAGAAAGAGATCCCAATGAAGATTTTGATGATTATAATGGGAATGGAGTCTGGGATACATTTGATTTTGATACTAATAATGATGGAGAATGGAAAGGTCCAGTTTTAGTTGAGGAAGCAGTATATAGAGATGGAAGCTACTGGCTAACCCCAGAGATGTATGTAAATTATGAGGATTACTACGATGCATTTAACTACTGGAGTGATATTCAAAATCCATACCATGGATATGTAGAAGAATTTACTCCATCTAGCTGGCAGGAATATTATTTTTTAGGGTGGGAGGAAGGAAGAGTCTTTGGTGGAAGCGATCAATTCTATAGCACTTCAACAGCCAGAACAAATGAATATAGAATTGACCTAACCTCTCAACTTTCATCAAAATGGAATACCAGGGTCGGATTTGACTATAAAACCCACAAACTTAATTTTTATGAAATAAAAAATCCATGGGATGATGGAAGCGCCATAAGACAGCGTTTCGCTGAATATTGGGATGATTTTGGAGTGGATGGAATCAGCTATGTTGATGATGTTGAAGATAATTTTCAGCCTGATGAGGGAGAAGGAAATGGTCAATGGGATGCTGGTGAAGCTTATAATGATTTTAATGGAGATGAAGAATGGAATGATTATGTACAGCCTGAAGAGCTTGCATTCTATTGGCAAAATAAATTTGAGGTTCCCTGGATGGTTGTAAACGCAGGGATTAGAGTTGATGGAGTTCATTACAATACAAAGATTTGGGCAGACCCGAACGGAGATTATTCGCCGTATAAACCATGGATGTATAGAGACTGCGGACTAGATGGATTGTGTCCAGATGATAATGGTTGGGAATCTCCAGATACAGGAGAAGGCGATGGAAACCAGCAGAGCTATGAAGAGGTTACGGATATTATTGGCCTTCCCTATTCAGAGGTGCTTTTTACAAATGCAAAGTGGCTCTGGAAACTGAGTCCACGAC
>CAZHKH010000098.1:0-5551 GCA_964532515.1 uncultured bacterium | reverse complement strand
GAATTGTAAAAATTGCAATGAAGAAATAGAAGAACAATTTGATAGTTGTTGGAGTTGTGGCTTTACGAAATCAGGGCACAAATCTTCAGAACATATTTCTCAAAATAGAAAAACACTAGAATCCCAATCTATAAAAACAAGTACATGGGGGGGAGCATGCATAGCCCTTTCAGCTTTGATTTTTTTATGTTTAACATTTTTTGGAACTGATCTTAAATCTATTGAAGATCTCAAATTAATTAGAAATTTTAGTATCTGTTCTTATATCCTACTATTTATGGGAGGGATTTTTATTTATATTGATAAAGACTAATTATGGAAATTTAGTCTTTTAAATATCATTCTTATGCTCTGAAATCACGATATACCTCATTGGAGCCTCACCAATAAAATCAAATGGATAGCATGTAACTAAAGTAAGCCTATCATTAGAAAATTCCCCTAGCCACTTTATGTCCGATGGCTCTGTTATTATTATGTTTGAGACTATATAATTCATATTCGAATTCAATTTTTCTAGATATATAATGTCTCCTTCTTTTAATTTATTTAAGTTTCTAAAGAATGAGTCTCTATGACCCGCGATGGAAATATTCTTTGATTCTAAGCTAGAATCGATAATTGATGGTCCAAATGCCATTGCCTCAATTTCTTCACCTTGAAGTACAATTTGATTTAAGTTAATTGATGGAATTTTTAATTTTGCAACAGGAAGAGTATCTGCCCAGCTCCATGCCTTGCTGGAATTTCCAGTCCTTTTGGTTATGATCCATGCTTTTTCAAGCAAAAGCTGAGCATAGATACCCTTCATGTAATAATATGTTGGCCTGGCTGAAAATGATAAACCAAGCAAAAATATTATTACCAGTAGCAGTCTAGTTATTTTTAATCTGTCCAATTTTAATTCTAATTAAAATTATTAAAGAAATAAGCATCATGCTCAATCCAAAAGCAAAGTAGGTTGGCATATCTGTAGCGGTATTTGGCAATAGAATTCTCGTAATTCTGTTTTGCTGATTTTGGACTTTAGGTTTTTGAGATGGTGCTTGCATCTTTTGAGGATTGTCAACTATATCTGGTGGCCCTCCAAATATTGCATTATAGTCCCAGCCCTCTGGAAGATCAATAGGAATTGGAATTATTTGAGCAATATCATCGGGATTGGTGATTTTATGCTCTACTGCAACAAATGACGTAAATTTTGACACCAGGTTGTGATCAAGTGCGATATCAATAATTTTTTGCTTAACACTCTTATCTCCAAGGTGCCATTCATCCATGTAGCCATCTATTTTTTTTCTTGCCCATATAGCGCCGATTGATAAATTTGATTGAGATCTAGTCAAATCTACGGGTAAGTCAATTTTAAAATATCCATTTGCATTCTTACCACTAAACTGAGCCGATAGTTGAGTGAGGCTATCAACTTTTCCAAATACAACAAGAGGCTCATCTAAGAATAAATCAGGGATTGGATTTGGGTATATCTCACTCTTGCCATCAAGTTTAAAATTAATATTACTGAGCACTGGCATCTCAATTTTTTTAAAAAGTTTTTCTACTTTTGAAGAGACTTGTGAAGTATTAGATATATAAGTAAAAGTTCCTCGGCCCTCTCTTGAAATTTTTTCAAGTAAGTGGCTATTGGGAGCTGAACCTATTCCAATACTAAAAAGCCTCGCATTGCCAAGATTACTTTTAACCAAATTAATTACATGCTGCTCGTGTCCAAGGCTTCCATCAGTAATAAAAACAATCATCTTAAGTTTAGTATCATCTGACTTCATATACATTGCAGATTTCAGGGGAGGTGCTGCCTCTGTTCCTCCGCCAGCTTGCAGTGTTTTGATATATTCAATAGCCATTTTTTTATTTTTAGTGTTTGCAGGCATAATTGTAGGGTTTAAGTTTGTAAATCCAGATGAAAATGGGATAACATTAAACCCATCGGTTTCTTTTAGATTGTTTATTGCGTATACCAAACTATTCTTTGCCTGTTCAATAGACTCTCCTTTCATTGATCCAGATACATCAATCACAAAAACCATATCTTTTGGGATGTTTATTTCCTGATTAAAATTTTCCTTTGGTGGCATTGCCATCAACATAAAATAATTTTCATCATTCACACTATTAACAAATATAGCAGCCTTTGGCTCTTTCCCTTTTTTAATAGTGTATTCAAGGACAAAATCTTTATTTGGAATATTATTTTTTTTATCTAATTCTATATCATAAAGGCCTTCAATTTTTTTATTTATTTTAATATTGTGACTTGGACTCTCAATCCTTTCAACATCCAAGCCAATATCTAGATTAACAGATAGAGAAATTGAGTTTTTTGATCGCTCTCCTGGTTTTAAAACATGAGGTGTTATTTTTGATGCATCTGGGACCATATCAGTATCAAATGCCCAGCCTGTCCCACTGTAGCCTGTAACGGTATTGCCTGTTATGTATCGCGGGGCCACTACCATAGGATGTCTAAGACTGAATACTCCTTTTTCATATTTAACCTCATTGACATAATTGATTCTAACGATAATTGTATCTCCGGGCATAATATTAGAAACAGAGTTAGTGAAAATATTGGGCCTCTCTTGAACGGTTAGACTGGCTCGCTTCCCTTCACTTTTTGCTTTTTGGTATATTTTTTTAGCTTCTATCTTTTCTTTTATTGTTCCTTGAATTAATCTGTCATTGATAATCATCGTCATATTATTAACAGCCGCATTGGTTGGTAGCGGAAATGCATAGATAGCCTCAATGGGTTCAACTGAATTGTTTGTAAAAATTTGATCCACAGTTGTATTTAATACCATTCCGCTAACATCAACATGGACATTGGTATGAAGATTTGGAATAATATTATAGTAACCCTCTTTTTCTGATTCGCTAAGTAGCGTTCCTTCCTTGATATCATCTAGAGTAACTTCTGGATGTGATGGAAGAATATCATCTCCATTACTAGTATCATAAGAAAATAAAAATGATAGTAGAAATAAGATTGATATAAAGTAGATAACTTTTCTCAAGTGTAACCTCTCTTATCGATTGTAAAAGGACTGGCTACAAATCTTACTTTATATAACTATTTTTGTTTCTTATTTTTTTTAAATTATCCTTATCATGCAAGAGAAAATAAATACACTAAATTATTTTAATAATCAAATTTACCTATCTTATGTTTGCATTAAAAAAAAGCAAGATGTAGTTGATCAAACGAATAATATTTTTAGTGAAATAAATTCAAATGAGACAGACCTAGCTATCCCAATTCAAAAGCATACAGATAATGTGGTATGGGCAGATAAGGGAGGAACATATCAAGCTTGCGATGGAATTGCATCAAATTTAAATTATAATGTTAGTCTATCACTATCGGTCGCAGATTGCGTTCCCGTATGTATGTATGACCCAAAAACACAGAACTTTGCGCTTATTCATTCAGGGTGGAAGGGGACATATAAAAAGATATCTAATAATGGGGTAGCACTATTAGTAGAAAATAAAAGCAAACCTGAGGATATTATAGTATATTGTGGAGTATCTATTTCACAAAAAAACTATGAGGTCGGAGGTGAGGTCGCTTCTTTATTTTCAGATAACAATTTAAATCAAAGTGGCTACAAATTTTTACTTGATATTAAGTCTCAAATTAAAGATGATCTTATAGAAACGGGATTAAAAACTAAAAATATATTTATTTCAAAAGACTGTACGTATGATGACAATAAATTCCCAAGTTTTAGGAGAGATGGGAGTGAGGCGGGAAGAATAACTTTTTTTATGGGGAAATATATTGGAAGAAATTAAAATAATATTTTTAGCAATCATCCAAGGTATAACGGAGTTTCTTCCAGTTAGTAGTTCTGGACATATTGTCCTATTTGAAAATATCTTTGGCTCTAATGATACTGATATAGTTCTTGAGGTTATACTACATTTTGGAACTTTAATTTCAATTTTAATTTTTTTCAGAAAAGATATTTTCAGATTAATAGATGGGATGTTAAAAAGAGATAAAGATAGCATGAGTTACAGCCTAAAGGTGATAGCTGCAACTATACCAGTAGTTATCTTTATTTTATTAATAGAATTATTAAACTTTAAGATTGAATCATTATTTATATTGAAGACATTAATGCTCACCTATATAGCTAATTCAGCTATTTTATATGCAACAAAGGGCGCCAGTGGGATGAAAAATAATATTACCTATTTTCTAGCCATTGCAATGGGGATATCTCAAGTTTTTGCTCTTTTACCTGGAATTTCAAGAGCCGGAATAACGATCTGCACAGCATTATTTTTTGGATTTAATCAAAAATCAGCTGCTAAGTTTTCTTTTTTTATGGCAATACCTGCGATGCTAGGGGCATTGATTTTTAAAATTGAGGATATTTTCAATCAATCAGCATTTGAATTCCACTCACTGATATTAGGATTTTTATTTTCAATGGTTACAGGGCTGCTAGTGCTTAAACTTTTATTTAGAATATTAGAAAATCAAAAATTTTGGATGTTTGCTTTTTATAGCATACTAATCTGGTTAATTGTTATCCTTATTAATGTATAATGGCTAAGAACTTAATAACTCCAGGACAAGCATTGAGAAGAATAATGTCAAGAGAAGTTTCCCCTATATACTCTTTCTTTGGAGAAGATTACTATTTTCAAGACTTAATAGTGGATGGGATATCAGGTCTAGTACTTTCTGATGAAGGAGAAAAAAACAATTTCATCATTGGCGTAGATAAAGAGGAAGATGTGCTCAACAGTTTAAACTCAAATTCTCTTTTTTCTCAAAAAGCAGTTATTGTTGTGAAAAATTCTAAAAAAATCAAACCTAAGTTTCAATCAGAAATAATTGATTATTGTAAGAATCCATCATCTGATAAAATATTAATTTTTATTTTTGACGATCCCTATTCAACGAACAAATTTATTGAGAACTTATCCTCACTATCTACATGCATTGATATGAGAACTCCATTTCCCAATAAAATGAAGGAGTGGGCTAGATATTATTCTAAAAAAAATAAATTTAATCTCTCTGATGAAGTTCTTAATCAATTAATTGATAATTATGGAGATAATATTAATAATGTTATTAATGAAATCGACAAACTGTACCTGTATTCTAATGGGAAAATGGAGGATATAAACTCAGTTATTAATTCTAATATATATAAAAAAGAAAATCAAGTTTGGAAATTACTTGATTCTATAGGGAAAAAAAATATTTCAGATAGCATCAATATATACACTCAGCTTTATAATAACAATATACCCATGATCCGAATATTGCTTAATCTCTTAGATTTATTTAAAGAGTTGATTAATAAAAAAATAAAAATCAAAGAAGGTAAATTTATAAGGAACAAAATCATTTTAAAGAATTTAAATAACTATGGTAGAAATTTTTCTACTGAACAGATATTAAATGCTGTTACGCTTTTAAGAGATTGTGATTTAATTGTTAAAACAACATCAATGAATGAAAAGTATTTCTTTTATTCGGTGTTAGTTGAAGTTTGCGAGGGAAATG
>CAZHKH010000097.1:0-5599 GCA_964532515.1 uncultured bacterium | reverse complement strand
AGTTGTAGAGTTCCAACCCATTCTTAGTGTTGCATTTCCTACACCAAAAGTCATTAACATTCCAAGGTTAGAATCAAATCCAACACTTGTTGTTTCATTAAGACTCCATGAAGCACCGTATGAAGTGCCTACTGTAGGTGCATCTGCATCTAAAGCACTATAGTTATTTGCCATGTGAAAACTTACACCAGCAAACATAAAGCTAGCAGCGCAAGCTACTATTGCTATATTTTTAACCATTTTCATTTGTTTTCTCCTTAGTTAACTTAACTATCATTATTGATGAATTATTCATCAAATTTTATTTAAAAAAAACGCTGTGAACATCTACTACTTTTGTTCATCATTGTATTTTACAACACTTAAACTATAATAACCAAGCATTTAATGTATTACTTTAAGTGTTTTTTATTCCTCCGAAGAGAAATTTTAAAACTGGACACCAATTGCAAGTCTTAAAAAATCAGATGTATTCTCATCACCTGATAAAACATATTCAATCGTTGTGTTCATATTATCAAGGACATTATACTTTACTCCAAATGAATACATGCTAACATGATCAATGCTGTCATCAGGTAAAGTAATTTCTTTTACAGAGATACCCAATAGAGACCACTTCCATCCTACTAATATCCGAGTTTCATTCGTTGCAGTATCTACATCAAATCCTGTGTATCTATCTTCATCTATTTTTAGTATCATCCCAATAGCTGAAGAAGGTGAAAAATCACTTAAAAAATCATCATACCTAATTTCAATAGATGGACTTATTGATCTATCGTTAGAAACACTCGCTGAATTATTATTTTGAGATAACAATATATTAATTAGGAACACTATAGCTAATGTAATTTTATAAGAGTTTTTCATATATATTAATTTTATCGGCGCCTAGCGCCGATAAAATTTAATAATTAAAATCCAAATCCTACAACAATTGAAAGGTTTGATGTATTAGTCTTTTGAACAGCCTCATCAGTTGATGATGGAGCCATTACATAATCAAAGTTTGTGGTTAGCGATGTTTTAACACCATCTCCACCTCTCCACCATGTAAATCCAAGGCCTAATGAACTTGTAGTCGCTAAATCATTAACGCTTGATCCGTCACCATCCCCTGTTGGTGGGGTCCAACCTAATCTAAGAGTTGCACCTGCTGGAGCAGCGAAATACATCAACATCCCAAGATTAGAATCATATCCAACGCTTGCTGAAGAACTTAAACTATAAGTTACACCATAAGAAGTTCCTACTGTAACAGCAGCATCTTCTAGTGTGCTATAATTAGTGGCCATATGAAAACCAATTCCTGCAAACATGAACGAAGTAGCAAAAGCTACTATTGCAACATTTTTAACCATTTTCATTTATTTCTCCTTATTATGCATTTATGCAAATAAATAAATATTAAAGTTGAGCAATTTTACAACTATTTAATAGTAACAACCAAGCATTTAATGTATTACTTTAAGTGCTGTCAATATTACTCCTCTAAAAATTTATATTTTTTTATAAATTTTCAATAGAAATTCAACTAATCTATGAGTGCTTTTTGTGTATGGAGCAGAGAGCATTGATAGGAAATTTATCTTAGGTTGATGGATGATGGATCTTTGATTAGAAAATTCTTTAAAACCTGCGTATCCATGATATCGACCAGATCCACTATTCATAACGCCCCCAAATGGTAAATTATGATTTAAAAATTGTGCAGCAATATCATTAATACAGACTGCCCCTGAACTTGACTGATTTTTAATTCTATTAATAAATTTTTTATTATTTGAAAATATATATAACGCTAAAGGATTATTTATATTCGAGAGTATTGCCTCCAGGTCCTTCGATTGTGAATAGGTAATCACTGGCAGGACAGGTCCATATATTTCCCATGTCATTGGTTCTTTCTCATCCAAGCTAGTAATATTCTTTATTGAGGTAGATAAAAAAAGATCTTTATCACGATACTTCCCGCCATAGACAATACTGTCTTTATGCTCATTAATCAATTTTATTAGTCTGGAGTATCCTGATTCATTTGCAATTCTTGCTAAACTATTTGATTTAATTTGATCCTCAAAGCTGGCTCCATAGGATGACTCTATTTCGTTTATTAGCAATTTAATAAAGTGCTTATAATCCTCTTTATGTATAACTACATAGTCCGGTGCGATGCAACTCTGACCTAGATTTATAAATTTTGTGGATACTAATCTATTAATTACTTTCTTTAAATTATATCCTCGATCAACAACAACTGGAGATTTCCCTCCTAGTTCAAGAGTTACTGATGATAAAAATTTTGAAGATGCTTCAACAACTTTTCTTCCAATTTGTTCACTCCCAGTAAAGAAAATATGATTAAACGGCTGATTTAAAAGTTCCTGAGCTTCCTCTTTGGCTCCCTCAACAACGTAAACTTCTTTCTTATGAAATAGCTCACTAATCATATCAAATACAAGCTTTGATGTATTAGAAGTAACCTCTGAGGGTTTAATAACTGCACAGTTTCCCGCAGCAATAGCATAGAGCAAGGGTGCAACACATAGCTGAAACGGATAGTTCCATGGAGAAATAATTAAAGAGGTCCCTTTTGGATAGTATTCAATAGATGATCTAGAAAAAAGAACCGGGAGTGGATTTGAAACAACTTTGGGGCTCATCCACTCCTTTAAATTCTTAATAATATCATTAGCCATATCAATGGTTACCCATATCTCGGTGATATCCGTTTCAATAACTGGCTTTGAAAGATCTTTATCTAAAGCCTTTTGAATGCTTGACCTATTATCATATATCCAGTTTTTGATTTTTTTGATTTTTTTGATTCTATCGTTATAACTTGTTTTTCTCACGCTGACTGAAAAATCAAGCTGAAGATTAAATAATTTATTTATATCACTATTAGTCATTTACTTTTCACCTTTTTGAGGAAATCTATCCATTGCATACTCTGCTAGAGCCGTGATTGTAAGACTAGGATTGACTCCAAGATTAGATGGAATCGAAGATCCATCAATAACATATAACCCATTATATCCAAATACTTCTAAATGTTCATTAATAACTCCATTGCTTGGAATGTCAGATATTCTGGCTCCTCCTAGTATATGTGCTGTGGTGGGGATGTCCAGTATCGCACTTGTGTAGGTGGTTGAGCAGTATCCTCCCACTTTTTTTGCAATTTTTTCTGCTAATTTTTCTCCAACTTCTATTCTTCCAGGAACAGGAACATCACTCTCATTTTTTGTGTTTAGTGAAACTCCTCCAAATTTCCACCACTTCCTTTCGTGAACCAGTCTGAGATAGTTGTTAATAGGCTGCATCACCAGAAGGAATATTCCTCGCTCAGACCACTTCCGTGGGAAAAAATACATCATATTTCGAATGGGGTGCCTTGTAAAATTAATTAGCCAGCGCACTAATCCTGCTGGGGAATTGGGCTTTGGCATATCAGTGGTAAGCAGTCCCATCATGTTCTGCCCCTTTCCAAATCTAAATGTCTCAATATGGGTATCCTCATCAGGATGAAACCCCGCAGAAATGGCAATCCCAGAGGCTAGCTCTGGGTCTGGTTTTGGGGTCTTTACTCCCAATATTGCCTCCGAATTTGATCTGACAAAATTTCCTAATTGATCTGATAAATTGGGTAGAGAGCCATTTCGCTTGCAGTTCATCAGGAGCTTAATGCTTCCCATGACGCCACCAGATACAATTACCTTGCTACTATGAAAATTAAATTTGGGATGAAACAATCCAGTTGATCGACGCGCTCTAACTATATACCCACCCTCCTGGGGCTTTATATCATAGACATCCATCTCTGGTATAATTTTAACACCCAGCGCCTCTGCTAAATAAAGATAATTTTTATCCAGAGTATTTTTTGCATCATGTCTGCACCCAACCATGCACTCACCACAATGAATGCACCCCTTTCTTTTCGGCCCTTTTCCATCAAAATAAGGATCCTCAATCCATCCTGATTCTTCTGAAAAGTGAATGCCAACATCTACATTATAAAAACTATCCGCCTTGCCCATCTCACCGGCGCACTCTTTTAGCATATGATCTGTTTTCCCAAGAACTGGCGCTTTTGTTGTCCCTAGCATTTTTTTTGCTGTTTTATAGTAGGGGGATAATCGTTCTTTCCATCCGCCTCCAACCCAGCCACTGTCAGCAAAAGCCTTATCGGGTGGAGTTAAATGAGTATTTGCATAAACAAGACTTCCGCCACCAACTCCAGAACCATGTATGACAAACAAATCTCTAAACAGAGTGATGCACTGTATTCCATATAAAAATAATTTAGGGAACCACAAATGCTTTCTAATGTTCCAACTGGTTTTGGGAAAATCTTTGGGGCGATACCTCTTTCCTCTCTCTAGGACAGCAACCTTATAGCCTTTCTGGGCAAGACGGAGTGCAGAGACACTCCCTCCAAATCCAGAGCCTATAATGACAACATCAAAATCTCTATTTGTATTTACTTTCAATTAATTTTTTCACTTTCCTAATATAACCTAGACCTATTTTGTGTCCACCTTTGTATATATCAAGGGTGACGTTTTTACTCTCCTTAGAAAGGAGATTGTAAGCGAGCTTGGACTCCTGAACTGAAATTACCTCATCTAAGTCGCCATGTCCAATTATAATTGGAGTATTTTTTTGATATGAATTAATTCTACTCATATTTTTTTTTGTTCCTGACATAAATCCACCTATTGGAAATACCCCTCCAAGTGTTTTATCTAATATTCTAAGCATCTCATAGCAAACCAAGCCACCTTGTGAAAATCCAAATAAATACACGTCTTTACTATCAAACTTTGAAAATATCTGATCATCAAAAAAATCAAGAAGCATTCTAACGGGCTCCTCTCTTTGAAACTTTCCAGGGGAAATTTCATAGGTCCATGAGTAGCTATCTTTTTTATCTAGTACATAGGGAGCCTGAGGAAGAAACCAGATAGATTTTTTAATATTAAATGATTTAGCTACTCGCTTAAAACTCTCCTTATTGCCACTCCACCCATGAATAAAAACAAGGCACACTTTGGCGCAATCCAAATCACCTAAAATACTGTAGTCTAGTTTTTGATCTTTAATCATGGATTAAATTTAATTATAAAAAAGTAAATTTTTATTTGAAAAGGTACCTCTAAACATTGTTAAATTAGATTCTATACTAAAGAGCATCATTTATGATACTAGGTGTACCAAAAGAAATATTAGACAATGAAACACGCGTTGCGGCAATTCCCGCAACCGTTAAACAGTATGTATCGGCAGGATTTGATGTGAAAGTTGAATCTGGGGCCGGCGTGGCATCCCAAATATCAGATGATGATTTCAAAGAGGCCGGTGCAGAGATTCTTCCTGATGCGGCGTCTGTATTTAGTGCCTGTGATATGGTCCTGAAGGTAAATTCTCCAACTGATGATGAAATGTCAATGATTAAAGATGGATCAAGCTATGTTTCATTCTTCCAGACGATGAAAGAGACTTCAAAGGTTATTGCTCTTCAAAAGAAAAATGTCACTGGATACTCAATGCATCTAATTCCAAGAACAACATTAGCTCAAAAAATGGATGC
>CAZHKH010000096.1:5297-5627 GCA_964532515.1 uncultured bacterium | reverse complement strand
GCAGGACACATGGTTTTGGTCCATGGAATTGGGGTTCGACTCCCTGTCCCCCAGCTATGAGTATATTGAAAATAAAGGGTAATAATGAAAATATTTAGTGGAAGAGCGAATAATCCATTAGCATCTGATATTGCTAAAAGTCTAGGTACTAATTTAGGCAAAATTCAGTTGTATAATTTTAGTGATGGTGAGTTGCGTGTAGCGTTTGAAGAAAACATTAGAAATGAAGATGTTTTTATTATCCAATCCACAAATCCTCCAGCATCTAATGTGTTGGAGCTTCTTTTTATGTTAGATGCAGCACGAAGAGCATCTGCAAAGAAAGTTATA
>CAZHKH010000096.1:0-5287 GCA_964532515.1 uncultured bacterium | reverse complement strand
TTTTGGATATGCAAGACAAGATAGAAAAGATGAGCCGAGGGTTCCAATATCAGCTAGGGTGATGCTTGATCTGATGAATGTTATGGGGATAGATAGAATTATGGCAATGGATTTACATTCTCCACAGATACAGGGATTTATTAATACACCATTTGACCATTTATATTCTAGTATGGCGTTATTTGATAGATTGAAAAATTTTAATTTAAATTTTGATAATGGTGTTGTTTTAGCCCCAGATGTTGGTAGTGCAAAGATTAGTCAATCTTATGCAAAGAGACTTGGAGTAGGATTTGCATTAATCGATAAACGAAGACCAAAGCCAAATGAGGCTAAAGTAGCACACATTGTAGGTGATTTAAAGGATAAGCATGTTATTATCATTGATGATATGATTGATACAGCTGGGACTATTTGCAATGCAGCAGAAACAGCAATGAAACAGGGGGCAACCTCAGTTTTTGCGGTAGGTACACATCCAGTGCTATCAGGTGAGTCCATAACACGATTTACAGATTCACCTATTACAATAGTAATCGTTTGCAATACTATTGATATACCAAAAAACAAACAATTTGATAAATTAGAAATTATTTCAGTCGCCCATGTATTTGCAGAAGCGATTAAACATGTAACAGATGGAACTTCATTGAGTTCTATGTTCACATAAACAAATGAACAGAGGAATATTATAATGGCAAAGCAATATAAATTAACCGTTGAAAAAAGAGAAGTAATGAGCAATAAAGACCTTAAGACTTTACGTAAGGATCTTCAGATACCCGGAGTATACTATTCATATGAGGGGGGCAATATTTTATTCCAAATTAGCCAACACGAAATAAAAAATGCTATTCAGTCTGGAGCTAATATTTTTACGGTTAATGTAGGGGGTAAAGATCAAAATGTAATTTTCAAATCTGTACAGTATCATCCAGTAACAGAGCAAATTATTCATATTGATTTATATGGTGTAGATATGACTAAGACTATATCAATTAAAATTCCAATTCATTATACTGGAACACCGATTGGCGTGTCATCTGAAGGAGGAGTATTAGTTACTAATTTGAATGAGCTAGAGATATCATGCTTACCATCTGATATCCCAGATAATATAGAAGTTGATATTTCTGAGGTTGAACTAGGATCTAATATTCAAGCAGGTGATATCAATTTAGATGAAAAATTAACATTAGTCACATTAACTGATACAGCATTAATGTCAGTCACACATGCTGTAATTGAAGAAGAGCCAGAAGTTGAGGATGAAGAAGGTCTTGAAGGTGAAGAGGGCGAAGAAGGTGAAGAAGGTGAAGCAACAGAAGGCGATGCAGAGAGTAAGTCAGCAGAAGGTGGCGATGCTAATGCTAATAAAGATGAAGGTGCTGATTCTTAAAATGAATCAATAAATTCTGATGTTAGTAGTTGGATTAGGAAATCCTGGGACAAAGTACAGTTTAACAAAACATAATTTTGGTTTCTGGGTTATTGATAAAATAGTAGAAAAATGTTCTTTGAAATGGCAGTCTGGTTATGGTGATTATCTTTATGCTAAACATGCTAATCATATTTTTGCTAAACCAACTACATTTATGAATAATAGTGGATTGGCAATTAAGGAATTATGTCAGCACCATAATCAAGAACATATATTGGTTGTATATGATGATATTGATTTAAATCTAGGGACTTTACGATTTAAATCAGAAGGTGGAACTGGTGGACATAAAGGGATCGAATCTATTATTTATCAATTAGAATCAGAAAAATTTCATCGATTAAAACTGGGCATTGCTCTAGAAACTATTAATATGAAACCATCAGAACATTATGTACTGAAGCCTTTTCCCCAAAAATATCAGGAAGATGTACAAACAATGATTACCAGATCAGTAGATGCACTAGAATTTTATTTTGAAAATAGTATTGTAGAAACAATGAATAAGTATAATTGATTAAAGGAGAAAACACGATATGTTTGAAGGTTTAACAAATTATTTACCCGTTTTTGGTATTATCGCTTTATTATTTGTTTTTTATAAAAACTCATGGGTTACCAAACAGGACCCAGGTGATGATAAAATGCAATTTATTGCAGGAAATATTGAAAAAGGCGCAATGGCATTTTTAAAGGCAGAATATAAAATTCTATCAATTTTTGTTGTTGCAGTGGCTGTATTATTGTTCATTAAAGGACAAAATGAAACTGATGGACACATGCTAGTTGCACTCTCTTTTGTAGTAGGTGCGATATGCTCAGGACTAGCAGGATTTATTGGTATGGTGGTTGCAACTAAAGCAAATGTTAGGACAACTAACGCTGCAAGAACTTCGTTAGGGAAGGGGTTAGAAGTTGCTTTTGCTGGTGGATCTGTTATGGGCCTTGGTGTTGTTGGCTTAGGTGTTTTAGGATTATCATCTTTATTTTTATTCTATCAAAATCAATTTAATGGTAATATGACCATGGTACTGAATGTGCTATCTGGATTTTCTTTAGGCGCTTCTTCAATTGCATTATTTGCAAGAGTGGGCGGTGGTATCTATACTAAAGCTGCGGATGTAGGTGCTGATCTTGTTGGAAAAGTTGAGGCTGGCATACCTGAAGATCATCCATTAAACCCAGCAACTATTGCTGATAATGTTGGTGATAATGTTGGTGATGTTGCAGGAATGGGCGCAGATCTTTTTGAATCTTATGTTGGATCTATTATAGCAACAATGGTGTTAGGTTCAGCATTTATGATTTATTCAGATGTTGGTATTAATGCTGTACTACTTCCATTGTTTTTAGCTGCAACAGGTATTATTATGTCAATTTTCGGAACCTTTTTTGTAAAGGTTAAAGAGGGTGGAAGTCCTCATAAGGCACTTAATATGGGTGAATTTCTATCTGCCCTATTAATGGTAGCTGCATCTTATTTTATTATAAATGATTTACTTCCTATATCTTGGACTCACAATGGTATGTCCTATACATCAATGGGTGTGTTCTGGGCAACAATAGCTGGTCTTGTGGCAGGATTAGGCGTAGGTAAAATTACGGAGTACTATACAGGTACAGGAACCAAGCCTGTTACATCAATTGTTAAACAGTCTGAAACTGGATCTGCAACAAATATTATTGCAGGACTTGGTGTTGGAATGATGTCAACAGCCATACCTATTCTTTTTATTATTTCAGCTATGCTTGTTGCACACTATTATGCTGGCTTATATGGTATTGCAATCGCGGCCGTGGGCATGCTTGCCAATACAGGAATTCAGCTAGCTGTTGATGCATATGGTCCAATTTCTGATAATGCTGGCGGTATTGCTGAAATGGCTGAGCTTCCATCTGAAGTTCGTGAGAGAACTGATAAATTAGATGCTGTTGGAAATACAACTGCTGCTATTGGGAAGGGATTTGCAATAGCATCAGCCGCATTAACTGCATTAGCGCTATTTGCAGCATTTATGCAGCAGTCAGGTCTTCAGGGTATCAATATAGCCAACCCAACAGTGATGGCCGGATTGTTACTAGGTGGCATGCTACCATTTGTATTTTCTGCTCTATCAATGAATGCGGTAGGTCGTGCGGCAATGGACATGATTAATGAAGTGAGAAGACAGTTTGCTGATATTCCAGAGCTTAAAGCAGCATTAGCTGTAATGAAAAAAAATAATGCTGATATGAGCAATGCATCTGAAGAGGATCGTAAGATTTTTGATGCAGCAGATGGAAAAGCTGAATATGATAAGTGTGTTGATATTTCAACAAAGGCCTCAATTCGTGAGATGATTCTACCGGGCTTGTTAGCTGTAATTGTTCCAGTGGCTGTAGGCTTTTCGCCTGGTGGAGCTGAAATGCTGGGTGGACTTCTTGCAGGTGTAACCGTTACTGGAGTATTGATGGCTATTTTTCAATCAAATGCTGGCGGAGCATGGGATAATGCAAAAAAGATGATTGAGGAGCAAGGTGGAAAAGGTACTGATGCACATAAAGCTGCAGTCGTAGGCGATACTGTTGGCGATCCATTTAAAGATACATCTGGGCCATCACTAAATATTTTAATAAAACTAATTTCAGTGGTAGCGCTTGTTATTGCTCCACTACTGAAAATTGTATCATAACTAGGAGATTAATTGATGAATTATTATGAAACACTATATATTATTCACCCAGCGTTAGAATCTGGACGATTGAAAGATATTATTTTATCTATACAAAGCATGTTTGAAAGTAAGGATATTAAAGTTTTAGGTACTGATCTATGGGGGAAAAAGAAACTAGCTTATTTGATTGATAAGCAACAATATGGAACCTATGTTCTCGTGCAATTAGAATCAAGTGGTGAAAATATTAATAAAATTTCAACTGAATTAGAACATAATCCAGATATATTAGCTTATTTAACCAATAAAATTGATGAGGCTGATCTACAGAAAGATTTAAGAAGTTTAGACGAACAAATTTTAGGGTCTAAATCTTCTGAATCTGAGAGTGTAGCTACTGATGGTCCAGTTGAAACTAAAAATAGTAATACATCAGCAGAGGAATCTAAGGAAGAATCTAAAGAGGAATATTAATATTAATCTTTTGAGTAATCATAAGAGGAATCAGCAGAGGAATCAGAAGAAAAATTAACCGATGATAATGATAATAAAGAATCAACAAGCGAGGAAAACGATGGCACTGACAAATAATAGAAAAATATGTCCATTTAAAGAGGATCCTAAATTAATTAGTAAAATCAATTATAAGGATTACAAATTTTTAAGAAAATTTATTACTGAACAAGGTAAAATTATTCCAGGTTTTGTTACTGGCGTTTCATCTAAGTATCAAAGACTGTTAACAAAAGAAATTAAAAAAGCACGAAATATAGCATTATTGCCATACGTGCATGATCCACGTAATTGATCAAATTTAGGAGATTAATATAATGAAAATAATTTTAACACAATCTGTTGATACATTGGGTAAGGCTGGCGATATTGTTAATGTTAAACCTGGATATGGTCGCAATTACATAATCCCAAAAGGATTGGGGGTTATAGCGACTCCAGCAATGATACGGGCAACCAAACAAGATATTGAACGAAAAGCAATTAAAGAGGCAAAATCAAAAGATAATCTTCAAATTATTGCTGATAAATTAAATACAGTCAAATTAACTTTTTCTCTAAAGGCTGGAGAAGATGATAAATTATTTGGTTCGGTCACTACGCAGATGATTTCTGATTCATTAGATGAAAAGGGATACAAAGTTGACAAAAAATATATTACTACAGATGAAGCAATAAA
>CAZHKH010000095.1:0-5657 GCA_964532515.1 uncultured bacterium | reverse complement strand
GTACTAAATCATTTTTCTGATAATCCGATTATACTCACTCGAATTGATGGTCACGCTCTGTGGACTAATGATGCTGCTATTCATCTAAGCTCATACGCAGATGAGCTGGTTTCACCAGATGGTGGTGATATTATCAATGAGTGTGTTTTTGTTGATAATGCAATGGACTCTATACGAGCTATTATTCCCAAAAATAGTAAAAATGATACAACCAAATGGATTAAAAGCGCATGCGATCAAGCTGTAAAATATGGAATCACCAATGTGCATGATGCCTGGCAGGACCCACTTATTTTTGAATCTATTAATGATCTAGCAAGTTCAAATCAGCTACCGATCAGATGCTATGGTATGGTTGGAGCCTCTCATTTAAATTTAATTTCAGAGGTCCTTGATAATGGCCATCACTACAATAAACACTATACGGTAAGAGCCGTGAAAGCATTTATAGATGGTGCACTTGGAAGCAGAGGCGCTGCGCTTCTTGAGCCCTACTCTGATGCTCCAAATAGCTGTGGTCTGACACTTATCTCTCATGATGAGTTTTTGGATATTGCATCACGATGCTCTGATGCTAATTTTCAGCTCTGCACCCATGCCATTGGAGATAAAGGTAATAGAATGGTGATTGATGTATACTCAAAAAATTATAAAAAAGATTACCGCTGGCGCATTGAGCACGCGCAGATGATTACGCATGATGATATGCTGCGATGTAAGGAATTTGAAATAGTCCCATCAATGCAGCCAAGTCACTGTACCAGTGATATGCGATGGATGAAAGATCGCATTGGGGATCACCGAACCCATAGAATCTCACGTTGGAAAACATTCGCTGACCTTGGGCTTCCAATACCTGGAGGGTCTGATTGTCCAATTGAAGATGGTAATCCAATGTTTGAGTACTACGCTGCTATTACCAGAAAAGATCATGATGGATTTCCAGAGGGGGGGTGGCACCCTGAGGAGACACTCGATAGAATATCAGCCCTAAAGATGTTTACGCAGTGGGCAGCCTATGGAGAGTTTTCTGAGGAGAAAAGAGGAACCATTAAAAAGGGTTTTGATGCTGACCTAACGGTGCTTAGTCATGATATTACATCTTGCGTGCCAGAGGAAATACTAGAGACGACGGTGCTAGCCACAATTGTAAATGGAAAAGCTGTTTATTCAAAATTATAAAATCAGAAATAACATAAAGGAGAGAATGATGAAAAACATTAAATCAATAATCATAGGATTCCTATTGGCTACATGTATGTTTTTAATTATGGGGTCAGATAGGGATCGATTAAATGCCAGACTTGATTCATTAAAATTTGTCAATTTAATGTCCATTCAAGATGAGTATCGAGCAAAACAAAACCAACTACTTGAAGATCTAACCGCTGATTATGAAAAGGCAATCCAAGATCGAATCAATGATGCAAAAATGTTTGAAGATAGATTGTTTAAACTATTAAATAATAAATCAGAATTAAGCATTGGACAGTATCAAGCATATTCTGAAGGAGATGACCATTATTTGCTAAATACAACAAAAGGACATCTATTTAAACGAGTAGTAAAAAATGGAGACTATGTTTGGAAACTTATCTTATATTCAAATAATTAATAGGGTCAAACACACTCAAAATTAATTTTAAACCCTGTGTGCTTGCGAATATTAAAAACGGTATTATTATCAAACAGTAGGTACTGCCCCTTAACAGCAATGAGTCGGCCTTCAAGCTGATTAACTTTTAATAAATCAAGGCTTTTAACTTTCTCTGGGAATGATGTGTGAGGGTATGCAAAGGTTTCAATGGTTTCATTATCTAAAATAAAGTTTCTATACTTCTCATTCATCACACCAATCAGCTTATCCTTTAACGCATATAAATCAACACTATCATCAATCTCATTCTTAAGCATTCGCTGCCATGCAGTGCGGTCTGATATATGATTTTTCATCTCCATCTCAATGCATCCAGCTTCATATCTATTGGATGTTTTTGCAAACTTCAATGCCTGCACCGCTCCCTGGTCAATCCATCTGGTTGGAATCTGTGTGGCTCTGGTAACACCTATCTTGGCTCCAGCAGTGAGAGATAGATAAACAAAATGCTCCTTCAGACAATGCTCCTTGGACCACTCCATATCTCTAGACTCTCCTTCATGCGCCCTGCATAGCTCAGGTTTTAAAATACACTCAGATGTTCGTGGAGACTGTATGAAACATGGATAGCAATACCCTTGAGAAAACGTTTTTTTTATTTCCCTATGACACTCAATGCAATGTATCTCATCAAGGAAAGTAATGTGAATGATTTGACCAAGATACTCTGATATAGGAATCAGCTCATCATCAATCGGAATCTGATATTCTATGGGGTCGCAGTGCCGCGATATCATTTTTTTTATAGTTCCTATAAACTTCACTATATAATTAAAGTCCTTGTTTTATTGCATTGCTTTATACTTAAATTTAAAAAATATATGGCAACAGATTCTAAAAGTTTAATAATTGTTGAGTCACCCTCAAAGATAAAAACTCTAAAAAAGTTTCTAGGGAAAGAGTACGTCGTAGAGGCCTCAGTGGGTCACATCCGTGATTTAGCTAAGAAGGATCTGGGTGTGGATATTGAAAATGAGTTTGCCCCTACCTACGTTGTTTCCGAAGATAAAACCAAGGTGGTCAAGCAACTTAAAAAGGTAGCCAAAAATGCTGATAAAATCTTTCTGGCAACGGATCCAGATCGTGAAGGCGAGGCAATCTCCTGGCACATCCTTGAACTCTTAAAGCCAAAAGTTCCAGTTCATCGCTTGGTATTTAATGAGATAACAAAGGCCGCGATTCTTGATTCTATTAACAATCCAAAGGAAGTTAATATGAATCTTGTGCACGCACAGGAATCTAGGCGAATTCTAGACCGATTATTTGGATTTTTAGTTTCAAAAATTTTGTGGACGAATGTAAAGGGTAAGCTATCTGCGGGTAGAGTTCAGAGCCCTGCCATTAAAATCATTATCGATAAAGAGCGTGAGAGACTCCAGTTTATTGAAAATAACTACTGCTCGATTACTGCGACACTCAATGCCGACAAACAAAACTTTGATGCAACGCTGATATCAAAAGATGAGAAGGTGATTGCACTAGGAAATGATTTTGATAAAAAAACGGGTACGCTCAAATCAAAGGATTTGATTCACCTTGATAAGAAAAGTGCCGATCAATATATAAAAGAGCTTGATGAAAAAGCATGGGTGGTCTCTGATGTCATAGAGAAACCATATACCAAATCTCCTCCTGCACCATTTATTACATCCACGCTTCAGCAGGCTGGTATCAGTAAACTTAGAGTGAGCGCAAGCCAAATAATGTCCGTCGCACAAAAATTATATGAGAATGGCTACATCACATACATGCGAACAGATTCAATTAATCTATCTGCTGAGGCTCTAAATGCCTCGCGAAATGAAATTGAAAAACTATATGGAAAAGACTACCTTCCAGCCAAGCCGATTGCATATAAAAGTAAAGTAAAAAATGCACAGGAGGCTCATGAAGCGATAAGGCCTGCAGGTTCTAAATTTATTCATCCTGATACCCTGAAATCAAAATTAGATAAGCGAGAGTATGAACTATACAAATTAATATGGAGTAGAACCGTTGCATGCCAGATGAACGCTGCTAAACTTTTAACTACTCAGATTCATATTACAAACAATGATTTTAAATTTTTGGCAAAAGGAAAAACAATACAATTTGATGGATATCTGAAAGTTTATCAGGATAGTAGCAAAGATGGAGACGATGTGATTCTTCCAAAACTAAAGAAGGGCAACAGCGTTGCGTTTGATAACGCTATTGCAAAAGAGCATAAAACAAAACCAATTCCAAGATATACGGAAGCAAGCCTAGTGAAAGAACTTGAGAACCTTGGTATTGGAAGACCCTCAACGTATGCGTCTATTATATCAACTATTATTAACCGTGGCTATGTAACGAGAAATAAGGGCACACTGATACCTACATTTACTGGATTTGCGGTCGTTAAATTTTTAGAAAAATATTTTGATCAATTAATTAATCTTCAATTTACTGCCGAGATGGAAGATGAGCTTGATGCCATTTCAAGATCCGATAAAAATCATATTAACTTTTTAAAAACATTTTATAATGGGTCTAAAGATCAAAAGGGCCTTCATCAACTTCTCGATCAGGAATTTAATAAACTTGAGTCAAAGAATGTCATGACACTATCAGCAGATAATAAGGATGATATTATTCTTAAAATTGGTCGATATGGAATCTATGTCGAGCGTGGAGAAGAAAAAGCAAATCTTCCCGATGAGTTTGGTCCGGAAAATGTATCTTACGAGATAGCAGATGAGATGCTAAAATTAAAAGCCAAGGATGACGAGTCGATTGGATCACTTAATGGTGAGGATATATTTATTAAAAGTGGACGATTTGGATCATATTTAAAATGCGGGGAAAAAACCAAGGGCTTCCCACCTGATGTCAATCCAGATAATATCAATGAGGAACTAGCAATTAAAATAATGTCTCTTCCTTTGCCGTTGGGTCAGGATGAGAATAAAGAAGATGTTAAAATTGATATCGGAAAATTTGGTCCTTATATTAGATGCGGGAAAAAAACTAAATCAATTCCGCCATCTAAAAATTTATTTGATTTATCTTTGGATGAAGCCATAGAACTATTAAATACTAAGCAAAGTTCAGGTAAAGTGCTCGGTAAGGATAAAGAATCAGGCAATGAAATAGAATTAAAAAGAGGGCGATTTGGTTTCTATGTGACAGATGGAAAAATTAATGTAAGCTTAAAAAATGGGGAGGATATGGAAATTACACTGGAACAAGCCTCAGAAAAAATTAAAGCAAAGTCACTGAAGACCTAACTGGAGAAATAATGAGCAAAACAACAATGATTGATCTGCTAACATCCCTTTCAAAACAAAGGGGATTTATATTTCAAAGTAGTGAGATATATGGAGGACTTGGCTCTACATGGGACTATGGTCCACTTGGTATTGAACTGAAAAGAAATATTAAAAATCATTGGTGGAAATCAATGATTACCAAAAGAGAGAATGTTGTTGGAATGGACGCATCGATACTGATGCATCCAGATGTTTGGAGGGCCAGTGGTCACATTGATAATTTTCATGATCCGCTTGTAGATAACAAAGATACAAAAAAACGATACAGACTTGATCACCTACTTGAAGATCAGCCTGATGAGGTTATTGATTTTTTAACAGAAAAATTAATTGATAGTAGTATTGAATCAATGGATGAAAAATTCCAGGCAATTGTTCTAGGACTTACTAATCTAGGTCCTGATAGTGAGGCTCTATTAAATGAAAGCAAGATGATTGATCCAGATACTCGAAAACCTGCCTCGTGGACCAGCGTAAGGCAATTTAATTTGATGTTTAAAACTCATATGGGACCGGTTGAAGATACCGGATCAGTTGCATATTTAAGACCAGAGACTGCACAGGGGATATTTGTTAATTTTCAAAATGTGCAGTCCTCATCAAGACAAAAAATTCCATTTGGAATTGGTCAGATTGGAAAGGCATTTAGAAATGAAATTACTACTGGTAATTTTATTTTTAGAACTCGAGAATTTGAACAGATGGAGATG
>CAZHKH010000094.1:1556-5759 GCA_964532515.1 uncultured bacterium | reverse complement strand
AATTTAGGAGAATCTGGATGTGTAAATTGGATGTTTGAAAAAAAAGGAACGATTACAATCAATAAAACAAATTCAGTTAGCGAAGAAGAATTAATGGAAATTTCTATTGAAATTGATGCGGAGGATTTTAATGCAGAAGATGATTGTTATGAAATAACAACTCAACCGGATAATTTCAATAAAACAATAGAATTTTTAGATCAGAAAGAATATGAATATGAAGGAGAACTTGGATTAGTCCCTATTAATATGGTGAAAGTATCTGAAAGTGATGCTGATTCTATAATTAAATTATTAGAATTGCTTGAAGACCATGAAGATATACAAAAACTTTATTCAAATTTTGAGGTTGAATAAATAAGTGAAAATTTTAGGAGTTGATCCAGGATTAGTCAATACAGGCTTTGGTATTATTTCTTACAATAAAGTAATTGAAATTTTGGACTTTGGGATAATATCTCCTGATAAAAATAATTCATTAAGCTTACGATTACATACAATTTATACTGATATGAGGTTACTTATTGAAAAATATGAGCCTGATTGCCTTTCAATTGAAGAGGTATTTTATAGCAATAATATAAAAACAACAATGAAATTGGGTCAAGCAAGAGGAGCTGTTTTAATTGCAGCTGCCCATTTTAATTTGCAAGTTTATGAATATTCTGCTAGAAAAATTAAATTATCATTAACGGGAAATGGAAATTCAACAAAAGATCAAGTAAAGTTTATGGTAGAAAATAGATTGAAAATTGATTGTAAAAATTTAAAAAATGATGCCTCGGATGCGTTAGCTGCAGCGCTATGCCATGAACAACAATTTAGGTTTAACGATTTATGATAACTTTTTTAAGAGGAAATATCAATTCTTTATCTGAAAATTCAATAGTGATTGATGTTTCAGGAGTTGGATACAATTGTATAGTATCATCAAATACATGTGATTTTTTTTCAAGTCAAATAAATAAAGAAGTTGTTGTATTAATTTATCATCATATAAATGAATCGACCCAAGCTCTTTTTGGTTTTCATAATCAAGATGAAAAAGATCTATTTAAGTTGTTAATAAGCGTTTCAGGTGTCGGGCCTAAGACTGCAATTCAATTTTTATCATCTACATCAGCTGAAGCATTAAAAAATAAAATAAAATCTGGTGAAGTTGAGGCCTTAACTTCAATCCCTGGTATAGGAGCAAAAACAGCCAAGCGTATAATTATTGAAATAAAGGAAAAAATTACATCTGAATCTGATAATGATATTCCTACCGAAGGAGAGTCGTCAATTGAAGTAGAGTATAAAGATGCTCTTGATGCCCTGTTGGTATTGGGATACCTTAAAAAAGATATCACTAATTGTATTAATAAAATTATTAAAAAAGATAAAATGATTGATACTCCAGACCTAATTAAAAAAGTGTTAAATAAAATTGGAAAATAAAGATTTAAAATTAAATAAAACTTCATTGTATGATCAGCACATTTCATTAAATGCAAAAATGGTAAATTTTGCTGATTATTTGATGCCAATAAACTATGACAAAGGGATCAAATATGAATACGATTGTGTAAGAAATGATGTTGGTATTTTTGATGTATCACATATGGGTATTTTTAAAGTTTTTGGAAAGGATGCTAACTCTTTTTTAAATAAAGTTTTATCAAACAATATTAACAATCTTAATAATAATGATGCTCTCTATACATTGCTTTGCAATAATAATGGTGGAGTTATCGATGATCTTATCTTATATAAAGTTAATGATGAATTTATTTTAATAGTTAATGCTTCAAACAAAAATAAAGATTTAGATTGGCTACTTCAGTGTAAACAGGGAGAGGTTTCCATTGATGACATATCAAATGCAACCTCATTAATTGCAATACAAGGACCTAATAGCAGAAAGAGATTAGAAAAAATATTCAACTTAGATTTAGAAATGAAATTTTATAGTTGCAAAAAGATTCCCTTTAATGATTCAAATATATTTGTAGCAAGAACTGGATATACTGGTGAACTTGGATTTGAAATATTAGGGAATAGAGAAACCATTAATAATATGTGGGAGACTATGATCTCATCAAATATTTCTCCAGCTGGATTAGCAGCAAGAGATATTTTACGTATAGAAATGGGCTATTGTCTATATGGACATGAAATCAATGAAACAATAAATCCACTTGATGCAGGTTTAAGTTGGATACTAGATGAAAAATCTAATTTCATAGGTTCTAATCAGATTTTTATTGAAGGAATGAGAAAAAATAAAATTATTTTTTTAAAAATGCTAGAAAGAGGAATCCCACGAGAGGGTTGTGAAATATTTCAAGATGAGCATAAAATCGGATGCGTTACTAGTGGCACTTTTTCTTATTCTTTAAATGCAGGAGTTGGAATTGGTTATATTGAGAAATCAATAGATAACTATGAGAATATAACCCTGAAAATAAGGGATAAAAATTATAATCTTAAAATAGCTAATCGTCCTTTTCTCACTAATACATCACTTCGAAAATAAATGAAAAAATATCAAAAAGAAATTATCGGGATATACTTGCTTTTTATAGGTGGATTTGTATTAGTAAGCTTGCTCGACTACAATGTTGTTAATAATAAAGATAATTTCATGGGTCCTCTAGGGGATTATATATCAACTACATTAATATCTTTTATTGGGATAGGCGCTTTTATACTTCCACTTATTTTTGGTTTATTAGGGTACTCTTATTTTTCAGGAAAAGAAATATTATCAAAAAATAATTTAAGTTATATATACTATTTTTCTTCAATTAGTATTTGGCTTCCCACCTTCTTTGCCTTTTCAAAAAATTTATTAGGTATATCTTCTATATTTTTCATAAATGATTCAGCTGGACTTGGAGATCTAATATCATCATTATTTATTAATAATGTCGGCTACTTATTCACAGCTATCATTTTATTTTTAGCTCTCCTAATTATAAATATGATATTTTTTAATTTTTCAATTTATAAAATTATTATAATAATATGGACATGGATTAAATCTAGTTTTATGTTAATTCTTGAAAAAATAAAGACATTTTTATTTAGAAAATCAAATAAAGACAAAATTGAAGATATCGATTCAGAGATTTCTTTTAATGAAGACATGGCAGATAATGATATTGATGAGGACAAAGAACTTGAAAGAGAAAATAGAGAAGATAGAATAAATGATTTTGATCAGGATATCGAAGAATCTACTCCTTATAATATTAGCAGTGAGAATACAAATGATATTCAAAATCAAGAGATTGAAAATTCTACTGATACTAGTATCAAAATTGAAGAAGAAGTTGAAGAAGAAGAAATTGATATTGACCTAGAACAAGAAAGAAAGAAAAAATATTTCAAATATAGTCTCCCTACGGCAAATCTATTAAATGATGCAATTGAAGTTGGAGCGAAATATTCAGAATCTGAATTACATCAAAAGGCAGATGAATTAATATATGCCCTTGAAACCTTTGGTGTAAAAGGAAAGGTAAGAAGAATTAATCAAGGTCCCGTGATAACACTATTTGAAATTGAACCAGATGAAGGGGTTCGTGTTAATAAATTCACTAATCTGTCTGATGACCTCTCTAGAGTTATGAAGGCTAGCAAGGTTCGTGTTATTGCACCAATCCCAGGGACCAGGTTTGTTGGGATCGAGGTTCCTAACGATTCTCCAGCTATTGTTTATCTTAAAAATATTATCAGTTCTGAAAATTATAATAATCTAGATTCAAAAATGACTATAGCATTAGGGAAAACAACGTCTGGGAAATCATTTTCTTTTGAGCTCAATAAAATGCCACACCTATTAGTTGCTGGAGCAACAGGCTCTGGGAAGTCTGTATGTATTAATGCGATTATTGCTTCAATATTATATAAATCAAAACCAGATGAGGTAAAATTTATTTTAATAGACCCTAAAAAGGTTGAATTATCATCTTATAACGTATTAAAAGATTATCACTTAATAACTACCTCTAATTTAGATGAGGATGTAATTACTAAAACTGAAAACTCAACAGGAATTTTAGAGTCAGCAATTACAGAAATGGAAAGAAGATTTCAATTATTTTCTGAAGTAAAAGTTCGAAATATTGAAGAATACAATAAAAAATGTATAAGCAACAGTGAATTAGAGAAGGTCCCATTTATTGTTATTATAATTGATGAGTTAGCTGATTTAATGAT
>CAZHKH010000094.1:0-1546 GCA_964532515.1 uncultured bacterium | reverse complement strand
AGGCCGCGCTATTGAAGATCCTATCACGAGACTTGCGCAGAAAGCAAGAGCAATCGGAATTCATTTAATTGTTGCTACGCAAAGGCCTTCGGTTGATGTGATTACCGGATTAATAAAATCTAATTTTCCAGCAAGGATTGCATTCCAGGTTAGTTCAAAAATAGATTCACGCACAATTATTGATCAAAGTGGAGCAGAAACATTATTAGGTAATGGTGATATGCTTTTCCTTCCTCCAGGTGCAGCAACTCCAATCAGATTACATGGAGCATATATTGATTTAGAAGAAATTGAATCCATTTTGAATCATATTTCTTCACAGCCATCTCCAGAAAAATTATTTTTACCTGAAATAAAGAAAAAAAGTAATAGTGATGATTTTGATGCAGATAATAGAGATGAACTCTTAATAGATGCTGCGAAGCTAGTTATTCAACATCAGCAGGCTTCTGTTTCATTATTACAAAGGAAATTCAGAATTGGATATAGTCGAGCAGGGAGGATTATAGATGAGCTTGAAGCTTTAGGCGTTGTGAGTGGATATAGTGGAAGTAAGGCAAGAGATGTGCTGGTCGATGAATCATACTTAGAGAATATTATAAAATGATAAAAATATTTTTACTTTTTTTTACTTTTTCATGTATTCATGGATCTGATTTAGATGATTGGATTAAAAATAAATCTGAATTAATAAAAAATAATAACTTTAAAGTTTCATTTGATTATTCATTTAAAGATAAAACAAAAATGACTAATGATTATAGATATGAGGATATATCTCAACATTTAGAATATTATAGTATGGTTGAAGATGCTGAGTTATTAAAAATCAATAGTAGGTATGTTTTGTTTTATCCAGATTACTCTGAAATTATTGATGAGCAAAGCAAACAGAAATTTTTAGATAAAAAAGATGAAGATTTCGAAAGGATGAAAAATAAACTCCTATCTATTTTTATTGATAAAGATTTTAAGATTATAAAATTATCAAAAGATAAATATCTACTCTCTTTAAATAATTATTATTTAAACATTAATATTATTTTTGATCATGATAGCAACCTAATAAAAGAATTATCCTTCACTGAGAATTCTCATGTGATAAATGTGAATAATTTATTCATATCAGAAATAGATTCACTCTCATTTAATAGCCTTGATTGGGATTCCTATCAAGTGATTGACCTTAGGTGATGATGCAAACAGAAAAATCAAATTCTATTTTAAATCAATTTTTATCTGTAAAAAGTATTCTTGGGTTATTTATTAGTTTTGCTTGTCTTTATTATGTTTATATCAATTTTGATTCAAGTAGTTTTGTAAAAGAAATTTTAAATCTGAATTACTTTTACCTCCTCCTTTCATTTTTCGTACTTTTTTTATCATTAATTGTAAGGGCAGTAAGATGGAAACAAATATTTGGGTCTGAAGATATTAGTACCTATGATTTATACAGATCAGAGGTGCTTGGATTTTGGGGGAACAGTGTTTTTCCATTAAAAATTGGAGAATTAATAAAGATACATTATGCGAAATTATTAACATT
>CAZHKH010000093.1:0-5766 GCA_964532515.1 uncultured bacterium | reverse complement strand
GATGTGGTCTCTGAATTATAAGTAATAAATATTTCTGACTTCCATGCATCAATAGATTCATCAAATGTGATGTACATATTCATAAACTCTGGTGACACCTCATTCTGAAGCACATTAATAGAGCCTAATGGTGGAGATAAATCAATATAAAAATCAGTTTTAGAATTTTCTCCTAATGTGATAGATGATGGATCAAGATTTTGTTCATCGCACCATAGATTGCTAGCTGCAACCCTCCATGAGTATTGGGTATTGCCTGTTAAGTCTAAATACTGATGGGATGTGTCACTTAGCATTAATTCTTTTGAAAATACTCCACAAGAATCAAAGTAATTAAGCTCTGTATTGTAAGTAAAGAATGATTTATCAAGGAGCACTCTTGCCTCTGGAGTTGAGATTGAGTCCTCTATCACATATGCTCTTTGAATAGTCTCATCAACTAATTCTATTCTGTAGAACAAATTCATTTCATTCTCTGGGTCTTGACTGTAATCGAGATCTAAATCAATATCATAGGCTGATTCCCACTTTAGTGATAAACTATCTGGCTCAACCAGTTCAGTACTTGGAACTCTTCTATATGGAAGTCGATAATACATGTCTTCATAACTCTTTTCACAATTTCCATTTATACAGTTTTCTTGGCATAACAGCTCTGATTCATATGTTATTGATGACTCATCGCAAGTATATGTAAATACTTTAAAGAAATTAGAAATTGTGCATGTATTAGAATTATAATCAAATGAACCTTGTTCTAGCTCTTCATCTTCACAAATAGTAGATTCATCTACTGACCAGACATAAGAATTTTGGTTATAGGTTGAGATTGGATCACTATCTACATCAAATGGGTCAGGAATATCATTTTGCTGTGTAACATACACACTTAACTGCAAAGTATCGGATGTTTCATTATCAATAAAATACAATCCATCATATCCATTCCAATTAGGAGAAACATACTCAAGAATAATTGGTTGAGTATAATACAGTTGATTATTCTCATCAATTCCAGTATCGCTTGGATAATCCTCGCTTGTATAAAACTGTATATTTGAATCATCCCCATAGATCGGTGATACATTCCAAAATATTTCACCTGCAATTATAGAATCAGGAGGATTGTCATTTATGAGTGTATCCCAATCGGCATCAGTATAGTATATTCTTATGTCACTAACAAAATCCAAGGCTCCTGTATCTTCTAAGAATGATAGGGGCTCACCTTGATTTTCCCCAACTCCTATTGACTGAAAAACTGCAGGATCATCGACTTGATGAACTGTTAAATCGAAGTATGCGGTATCAGATAAAAATTCTTCATCCCTTAAAATCACTGTTACCTGGGTGCTACTTACATTATAGTCTGGATTAATCAGATTAACCGTTAGAGTGCTATCATTGCTCTGAGTTTGATAGTAAATATCATTTAAATGAAGATCTAATGATATCTCAGAGCTAATATTGTCAACATCATGTATTAAAAATCCGACAGAATCAACATCCTCTTCTACTAAGGCGTAGGCATAGGTTAGATGAAGAGGCTCGCCTTCATTGGTTTCTTGATTCCCTATAATTCCAATTTCTGGTGGGTCATTGATTGGTGATAGATAAACTCTTGTAAAAGATGAGTCGCTTAAGTTGTATGATATGTCACCATCATTTGCAATGGTCGTAATATCAAAATATGAATCGAAATCTTGTACTGGCCTTATTGAAAGAGTATCTAGATAGTACTGACTGGCTGTGCATGTCTCTCCACCTAAACAAGCGCAATATTTACTCCCATCACTGTAAGTGGTCTCTTCTTCTAGCCATTCTACATCACAAACCTTATAATATGGAATTAATCCACATGTTTTTGTGGTATCTACCTCCCAATCGTTTGAGGGGGTTGAGTAGGCGCAATATCCATTCTCGATGTAGTAGTTATTCCCTTCCCATAACTCTATAAATGGTGATGATGTTGAATCTTCATCTATAATTATAAAATTAGATTGATTGTTTAATCCATAGTAATTATCTGGGAGCTCACTGTTTGGAGTATCGGTATCTATAAAGTGTATAGTGTTATCCTCAAAAACATTAATATCAAATCCAATTGATATGTCTGGAGGATAGTTGCATTCACCAACATTAATACTTATTTCGACTGGATCACTAACTGAAGGAGCATCATCAGCATCATACAAATCATCAGCAGTAAACTCAAATAAATCTTCACATCGATAGCCTGGTTCTGGTGTATATAAAATACGTGCGCTAAATGCATCTTCCTGTTCAATATCACCTAGTGTACCATGTTCAGGAAAGCTACTAATCTGAAAAATCAATGAATCAGAATCAACGTCTTCAGCTTCAATAATAATATACAATGAAGAGTCCTCTGGCGTTTCTACAAAACCAGCAATTCCAACCGGCGGATCATTTACAGGATTAATTGAAAAAATAAGTGACTGATAGAAAACTGTGTCTAAATCTAAAACCTCAAAATTAATTGTCTGACTTCCAAATAGATTCTCTGCACTAATCATCAACAACTCATTATTTACTATTTCAGAATAGAAAATTAATGAATCATTCTCATCATCACTAGAATCGAAAATTAATGAATCACCATCTACATCTTCAAAAATTGTATTTAAATTCAAAAAGATAGAATCAAAATCCTCATTAAAATAAATAGTTTCCATCCCTGGTATTAAGTTCGGGATGTCATTTGTACCTTGGACAGGAATCGTTATGAAGAATGGTTCACTGACATCCTCTCCATCTGTTAAAAGTAATCCGACCTCTAAGTCACCAAAGAAATTTTCAGTAAGACTAACAACTTCATCTGAGAACGTGTAATTTGGGCTTTCTTGTAAAAGCAACTCAATATTAGTACACTCATCCTCATCGCACAACCCATCTCCATTGAGATCATTCTCAATATCATAGAAGGTAATATCATTTAAAGTAAGAATAAATGAGCTATCCTCAACAATTCCGATAGAATCAAGATTTTCATTATCAAAGGATATTATTTCAGGAGGATCATTTACAGGCTGCACATCTATATTTAAATATAGCATATCACTTAAATTGTTAATGTCATTAAGATCATCAATCTGTAATTGAACAGTTATATCTCCAAAATAATTATTTTCTAATACTAGCATATCACTATCTGCCTGACATGAATCGCAATAGTCTTGACATTCAATTAGTGTGCTGTAATAAATTTCGGTGCTATCGCAGTAGTATCCTGTGTGATAGTGTTCACCATTGGTAATTACGACTTTAAAACTATCTGCGGGGTAAGGATTATCAACTAAACAAGTATCTATTGCATCAAACACGCAATCATCTCTATCAGATAATAAAACAACTTCAGCCCAGTTATTTTAGCTAAATGTGATTAGAGTATCTACATCCTCTTGAATTATCCACGGCTCAGAATCAAGTAACGTTTGAAGAGATCCATTATCATTAGAGTCTGTAATAGGGGGGGTATTGTAATTCCGAACAAAAACTTCTAGTGGCGCACTTCCATATGTCATCGGGTCATCACCAATAGGGCAAATTAGATCCCATTCTTCACCGTCATCCCATTCTCCATTGTTATTTAAATCGTTAAACGAGTTTGGATTCATTGAATGACAACTAAATGGATCCCAAATTGTTAAAATAAAATTTAATGATAGAGGATAATCATTATTTAGAATATCACCTGTTATAAATGACCCAGTTAGAGATGAAGAATCTAAAACAGTGACCAAATCATCAGGGCTTATCAGCGACCATAAAACACCCAGCTCACTATCAACATGATTATCATCAATTGCTGACCCATAGAGATAACGAGTATCAATAGAATCAGAATATGCATCTAAATCAGCAGTAGACTCATATTCATCCTGCATCCCAAATGTAACAGCAGAAGGAGTTGCGTTTGGCTCAGTAATTACAATGCTAAAATCTAAAGTATCAGAAGTATTATAGCTATCTGTTGCTACTAAAGTAAATGTTGAAGTGCCTTGATCCAAGGTTTGAAGAGAAGAAACAGGATTCCATTCATTGTCATACCAATTTGATGAAAACTGATCACCATCAGGATCATAAGTTGCATTATAGCTATTCAGCGAAAGAAGCTGAGAGCATCCGGCAGAATCATCAGCAGCACATGAAAAATATACAACCTGAGATGGATCAAATATAATTTGTGGTGGTTCATTGGGCTCAGGGTAAACATTAACCGTAATCGTGGTATCATCTATCGCATCATATGGATCTCTAACAATCAGTTTAAATTCATGTTGTCCAAGCACTGAATCAATAGTAGAATAGCTGATTGAATCTATCTCATGAAAATATATATTAGATATTGTTTGAAGTTCCCCTCCTTGAATAGTCTGCCATTCATAAAAGACTAAATCATCTCCATCTGGATCAAAAGAATCTTCTGCATTCAATATGAATGATTCAGATGCAAATGTAAGCGTATCTCCATCATGACGAATAGTGATATCTAAATTAGGGGATGATGCAACCGGGGTAGTATTTTGCTCTGATATGACCGTGACATGAACACTGTCAACATCTGATTCACCATATATATCAGTTGTTGTTAACTGAAATTCATATTCCTTATCATTAGACCCAAGAGGGTTAGAAGTATTAAAAGTTGGACTTATGCTCTGAGGATTACTTAGCGAAACATTATCTGGTCCTTCAATATTCTCCCAATCATAAAATAATTCATCTCCTTCTGGATCAAAAGAGAGCTCTCCTGAAAGAACAACTGTTACTCCTGACGTACTCATGCTACCATCATGTGGAACCGTTATAACGATGTCCTCCCCTGCATTAGATATTGGAATAGAATCTGGTTCTGTAATCGTAATAATTAGATTCTCTTCATATTCAATTCCAGTAAGATCAGTAGCAAGAAGTGATATTTCATGAATCCCATGCTCCATTGAGACCGTTTCAATAGGATTTGAATAAGGTCCATATACAATATCTGCTTCAGACCACTCATAACTTGAAATTTGTTCTGTACAAATTGATTGCGATGCATCAAGATTGACATCCATATATCCCCCAGGGGCACCATCTGAAGGATCGTGTGGAAGCTCCAAATTCTCATCTTGAACAATCACTGATATAGTGGCCGTTCCACTAAGATATAAATTCCACTCTCCAATTGAATGACCTGGATAACCAGATATCCTGACATAATAGGTGCCTGGTTGAATTTTGATCTCTTCTTCTTGCTCTTCTAATGATGGAATAACCAGAACAGCATGATTTTCCTCGCCATCAAAATTTTCTTGATTTGTATTGCAAGTTAAGCCAGAATCTTCTGAAGGATCATCGTTCCACCACTCAGTTCCTTCCGGGGGACCAGTATCAATCGACCACGGAACAAATAGATCGCAAGCATTCCCATCTTCAGAATCGTAATATACTTCTAGTATCGTATCTAGATACTCTAGTCCACTCTCAGTATTCTCTGCATAGGATCCGCATGTAGATAAAATAATATTTGAAAATTCACAGGATGTCGTAAAAGTGATCCAATAATCATCACCATCTGACAAAAAATCTCCAGTTAATAAAGTATCAGAATTAATAATTCCATAATCATCCGCAGTGTCACACGTATTACCTGTAACAAGTGAAAAGATAATTGAAAATAGAGCTATAAATATGATATTTTTTGACATTTTAAATTCTTTTTTTTAATATAGACAAACATATTTATTCCCATATGTAACA
>CAZHKH010000092.1:0-6201 GCA_964532515.1 uncultured bacterium | reverse complement strand
ATGAGCATAAAAATGGCCTACAGCATGTTCTTCTTTTAAAAATCTAACTATATCTTTATTCTCAACAAAATTTTGCTCATTAACTATACCAATCCATTCCTCAATAGTCTTTCCAGTTTTTTCAACCATATTTTTGAGCATTGCCTTTTCCATTGATTTTGGATCCATAATTAGTCTCCTAATTAGTATTAATAATTAATTATTCTTTTTCAGGGATATATCTATAATGTCCTCTAATTGGGAAACTGAAAATCATATCATCAATAACTGGTCCTCTGCCAATATTGTGAACTATTAAAGGATTATTAGTTTTAGGAGATATTTTATTAGTAACTATCCCAATATGCCATGGGCTTGAACCCATTAAATCCCAAGTAACAATATCTCCAGGCTCATAATTACTTTTATTATTTGATACAGGTAATGATTTTCCATATTTGCTAAAAAAGATTTCTAAATTTGGGACTCTTCTATGATCTATGTTAGAGTCTGCCCTACGTTGTTTTGGCCAATGTTTTTTTATAGAATAATCATTAAAGTTTTTTTTAATGTCTTCATGTAATAATTGCTGTAAATCCACATTGATTTTTCTGTAAGATCTTACTATGACATCTGTACAAACACCAAATTTCTCTGGAATATCACCATTTGGATAGTCTATGTTAAAATAATTACCATTATATATAATTTGGTGCTTTGTTCTCTCTAAGGCGGCTTCTACAAAATCTTTTTGTATCCCATCTTTTAAAACAACAAATTTATAATCACTATTATTGCATCCAAATAATGTAACTAGTAATATTATGTAATTTATTTTTTTCATATTAATTATTTATATATCAAACCAGTGATTTAATTTAATATAGATTGAATTATCAAAATATTTTTCAGTCCAATCATTTGAGCCTGTATACATCAAAAAATCATTCAAATTATTGAAAATTTTTCCATTGACTGATTTAGAAACCCTGAAAACTATATATAAATCTGAATTATTATTATACTCCCACTTAAATGATAAATTAAAATTAATACTACTATATCGAGGATAAAAACCCACATAATAATTGGGATTTAAATACTGCTGGGTTTCAATCTCTCCATCATATGTCGTTGAAGTCTCTGGCTCTAAGCTTCCTATGGTATACAATGGAAGGAATTCAACAGTCCCATCGCCATTAATAAATTCAGATTCAATTAATGAATTTTCTTGGCTACTCCACTCTCTATAATTGCCAAATTTATTGTAATGAATAAAATATTCAGAGTATATCTGCAAACTCATTTCTTTATTAAAATATTTTTCAAAACTGATTGCATACCTATTGTTCCATCCGCTTGTATTTGAAAATATATAGTGATTCACATTTTCATCTTGATCATCTTCAACGCATTCTAAAAAATCAAAACTTGAATTAAAACTAGCCTGTTCAAAACCTAATTTTAAGAAGTAAGAATCACCAAATTTAGATGATATCTGTATCATCGATTCTAATAGCTCATCATCATTAATGCTAGTACTAGATGCAAGTGAAAGATTAATATATATATCTCTTTTAGTGTCTGAATTGAATCTTGCAAATACTCGATTGGTCCTAGGTATCAAAAATGCGGGACCATTTTGGTCTAACTCATAATCATACATATAATAGTCATCATAATGCTCATTCTCAATGATATAACCCAATGAGAATTTATTGTACCTATTGGTATAGTATCTAGCTATTAGCGCGATACTATTATTGAGATTTAATTTTTCAAAATTATCTGCATAGTTAAACATCAAATCCCATCTGTATCTTCTAATTAGATTGAAATTAGGCTGGGTATTCTTATAGCCTATTGTAAGCTTATGACTTTTTAAATTATTTCGTTCATTGTACCCTACTTTATTTATATCAAAATGCTTATCATAGATTTCCATATCATATGAAAACATCAAGGGGAATGAGGAATCATATTCTAGATTTAGATTCTGAGCATTTCCATATATATTATTATTTATAGATCTGATGAATTGATAATCAAGAATTAAATTATTGTGTAAATAATAAATATTATCAAATGAAAAAGCTGAGTAAGTATTAGAACCATCAATTAGATTAGTCCCAGAAAATCCTACAATACTATTGCCATTTAAAATATCCTTTGAAACTCTACTTATAAAATAGTTTTTAGTTTTACTGCTCTCTGATGTTGATGCAAGTATTGAGCCCATATTCCATCCAGATTTTGAACTTCCTATAAACTTAAATGCATAATTAATATTACTATCAGTAGAATCGCTTGATGCTCCTATTCTCCTTGAATAAAAAATTTCAATCGGCGTTTCAAACATTGCTACAGATTCATGAAAGAAAGTTCTCTTTTCTGGTAAATAAATTTCATAATAGGATAAGTTAATATATTCTGGATCCATTTCAATTTGACCAAAATCAGGATTAATAGTTAAATCAATAAAGCTAGATGAAGATAGCCTTAATTTTGCATCCAACCCAATGGGATTATTATGATAGCTATTAGATTTAACTGTATTAAAAGAATCTTTGTAAAGCTGATCATCTGCAAGTAGAACATTATTAAGTTTATTCATTCCAAATAATGCGTATGGTTTAACTTCAATAAATCTTTTTACTTTAAATTCTTTAAATCCAAATACATGTCCAAATTGGGACGATATTCCTGGGGTTCCTCTTTCAAATGCTATCCAAGAGCTGTATTCATTATAGCGATAGATATATCTGTGTATATTCATTCCCCAAGGGTTCTCCACTTGTGTTATATTTAACATTTTAAATGGAATTGAAATTTCAATATTCCACCCTTCTTTATCTATGCTTACCCTGGACTCCCATACTGCATTGTATTCTAAATCATAATCTGAATCTAAAAATGTCATTGCATCCAACTGCACGCCAGATGCATTTACTGAAAAAACATATCCTGATTGATGATCATGCTTACTATCAAATTCAATTGAGAACCAATCAGATTGATCTGAGAATGCTCTTTCCCAATCATCTTTCCTTGATAATACTTTATTTATACTATCAGGATTTGAATCAAAGAGTTTTGCAGCTATATAGATATTATTATTATCATGAAGAATCTTGACCAATGTCCCAAAGCTAGGGTCCTCCATATTGTGAGGTTCTTCTTGAATAAAACTATTGACATAATTTTGGATACTCTCTCTATTAAAATTTCCCCAAAGTTGCTCATCTAATATTCCATCAATAACGGGAGGATGTTCTGTGTAGCTTGATGTATAGCATTTTTCTTTTTTAAATTCAAAAAATGGCTCATTAGGTGATATTAGATTAATAATATCCTGATTGCAATTATGGGTTTGATGGTTATCTGAAAATAGATACGATATAAAAAATAATATTGAGATTTTTTTAATCAAATGAATTTTTATCTTATGTATTATAAATGTAAGAAATTATATTATTTTTTATTTAATATAATTATTTCTAACTTACCGACCACTTGGTCGGTTATTTAATCTGAATTATTTGGAGTTGATATTTACAATGAAAATATGTGTACTAGTTAAACAAGTCCCCAATGAAGATGCCGTCATCAAAATCTTACCTGATGGCAGTGGAATCATAGAGGATAATTTGACATTCTGTACAAATGAGCCTGATACCTACGCACTTGAAGAGGCTCTTCTCATTAAAGAATCGAATGAAAATTGTGAAGTTGTTGTTTGTACTTTAGGTAGAGACTCTGCATCTCAAATACTAAAGGAAGCTCTTGCAAAGGGTGCAGATAGAGCTATCTTTATAAATGATGGTTCTAATGTGGGCGAGGATCCTCTTTCTACATCAAAAACTTTTGCAAATATCCTTAAAAAAGAATCCTTTGATTTAATATTATCTGGTTTGCAATCTGATGATGATGGTCACGGACAAATAGGCCTCTTACTAGCAGAAATATTAGATATGACTCACGCCTCTCTTGTTGTTGGAACAGAAATTTCTGGTGATAAAATTAGAGTTAAAAAAGAGCTTGAAAGTGGCTGGTTCCAATGGGCAGAGATGCAACTACCAGCATCAATATCAATTCAATCTGGATTAAATAAGCCAAGATATGCATCACTAAAAGGAATTATGGGTGCAAAGAAAAAACAGATGGATGTTATAGGTCCAGACCAAATAGAAAATTCGAATTCTCAAGTAAAAATAGAAAAAATGTATCTCCCCCAAAAATCAAAAGAAACACATTATATTGATGGAGATGCCGATTCAATTGTCAATGGTATTATTAAAATTTTAAGGGATGACATTAAAGCAATATAGCTAAGAAAAAATGAAAGTAATTGTATACATACAATCAAATGAAGAAAAGATAAATCCCATATCTTTAGAAGCTCTTGTCGCTGCTCAAAAATTAAAAGAAAGTAAATCTGCAGAGATATACGCAGTAACCTTCTCTAATGATATTGCCAATCAATTAGTGGCCTATGATGTAAATGGAGTGATACATGTAAACAATGAAAATTTATCAGAGTACTCACCTCTTTATTATATAGAGACCTTTAATCAGCTGAATCTCACCTATAAACCAGATTTATTTATTTTTGGTCATACTTATGAAACTAGAGATTGGGTCCCAAGATTAAGCGCTAGAATAGATGTACCATTTCTATCAGACTGTATAGGAATGACTCTTGGGGATATAAACACTTTTACTCGATCACTATATCAAAATAAAATTAATGTTGATATATCAGCTTCTTCGGACACCTCAATAGTGTCATTTCAATCTGGAGCTTATAAAATTGATTCTCTAGAAAAGGGGTCTTCAGAAATAAACTCTGTGTCAGTCGATTTGACTTCAGTAGAAAATAAAATTATAAATGAAGAAAAATTTAAAGAAACAGAGGGCGGAGTTGATTTATCTTCTGCTGATTTCATTGTTTCAATTGGGAGAGGTATTGGGAAAGAAGAAAATATTCCAATGGCTAAAGAACTAGCTGAATTGATTGGAGCGCAACTTGCTTCATCTAGACCCGTTGTTGATTCTGGGTGGCTGAATCACTCTCTTCAAATTGGAAGTTCAGGCCAAATTGTTTCACCTAAACTATATCTTGCATTAGGAATTTCTGGAGCTATACAGCATGTTGTAGGGATGAAGGGGTCTGGATGCATCCTAGTTATCAATAAAGATTCAAATGCCCCTATCTTTGAAATTGCTGATTATGGTGTAGTTGGTGATATTATGGAAATAATACCAAAATTAAATTCCGCTATCAAGGAAATGAATGGATAATGAGCAAAGAGAAATTTTAGAAGTTGATTTTCTCTTCGTTGGTGCCGGACCGGCATCACTGGCTGGAGCCCTGCATCTTAATAATTTACTAAAAGAAACAAACCCAGAGTTATCAATTGCCATTATTGAAAAAGCCTCAGAGGTTGGTGCACACTCTCTATCTGGCGCCATTGTAGACCCTAAAACTTTAAATGAACTATTCCCAAATCTTAATAATGAAGATTTCCCATTTGAATCTTCAGTTAACAAAGAGTACATGTATTACCTTACAAAAAAAAGGAAACTATCTGTCCCTTTTATACCAAAACCAATGAGCCATCATGGCTGCTACATTGCTTCTATTGGAAAATTAACGCGATGGCTTGAACAAAAATGTGAGGAAGCTGGTATAGATATTTTTGCTGGTTTTCCAGGATCTGATATAATTTACAATCAAGCTAATAATTCTGTGATGGGCGTTAGAACAGGCGACCAAGGAATTGATAAAAATGGTAATAAAAAACCCAATTTTGAACCCGGGGTTGATATCCATGCAAAAATTACATTTTTAGGAGAAGGAAGCAGAGGTAGCTTAACTAAAAAAATAATTGAAAAATTTAATTTAATGGATGGCAAAAATCCCCAAAATTGGGCAATTGGAGTGAAGGAGCTCTGGCAAGTTCCAGAAGAGAGGCTTCCCACTGGATATGTAGCTCACACACTGGGTTTCCCGCTGGGACACTCTTTGTTTGGAGGTGGATTCCTCTACTCAATGAAAAATAATATTATTGATCTTGGCCTGGTTGTTGGACTTGATTATAAAAATCCTAATATTGATCCCCACCATGAGCTTCAGCTTCTCAAATCACATCCATGGCTTCAAAAAATATTAGATGGTGGAGAAATTCTTGCCTATGGATCTAAATCTCTTCCTGAAGGAGG
>CAZHKH010000091.1:0-6228 GCA_964532515.1 uncultured bacterium | reverse complement strand
CCTCTGCTGCAATACTTGAGGGGGGGAACGGTGTTGCAAAACATATTAATAAAATTGTTGAATTTGGAATTCCAGTAATGGGTCATGTTGGTTTGACCCCACAATCAGTTAATCAATTTTCTGGTTATGCTGTTCAGGGAAAAAATGTGCAGTCGGCTCAAAGAGTTCTAGACGATGCGCGGGCTGTTGAAGATGCCGGTGCCTTTGCTGTTGTTTTAGAGTGTATTCCTCGAGAGCTTGCAACTAAAATTACCGAATCGCTGTCTATTCCAACTATTGGCATTGGCTCTGGTCTAGATTGTGATGGTCAAATACAGGTTTTTCATGATATTCTTGGCATTATTAAAAACTTTACTCCTAAGCACGCAAAGCTGTATGCTAATTTAAATAAAAAAATTACCTCTGCGCTCACAGCATATAAAAACGAGGTGAGCAAAAAGCAATTTCCTAAAACTAAACATTCAAGTTCATATAAATCAAACATCATTGATAAGCTACAGTAGATGAAAGTTTTACGTAGCTTATCTGATTATGTGTGTTGGAAAAAAACACTTTCATCATCTAAATCTATCGGTTTTGTGCCTACCATGGGCGCGCTACATGATGGCCACTTATCATTAGTTGAAGCATCAACAAAGAATGCCGAGATAACGGTTGTTAGTATTTTTATTAATCCAAAACAATTTTCAGAAAATGAGGATTTTAATACCTATCCAAGAGACCTAGAGAATGATCTGAATAAACTAAAGGACTATAATGTCTCTGCTGTTTTTGTTCCATCAATCAATGATATATATGAAACTGAAGAACCTGCAATAATATTTGATCACCCTTTTGCACAAACCCTAGAGGGTGCAAGTCGTCCACATTTTTTCCCTGGCGTGATTGATGTGGTGTCAAGATTATTTAATATTGTTCAGCCTAATTATGCACACTTTGGCCGCAAAGATGCTCAGCAACTAATATTAATCCAAAAAATGGTTGAGGCTGCAGATTATCCTATTACAATTATTCCCGGTGAAACAGTGCGAGAGCCCGGAGGCCTCGCTATGAGCTCAAGAAATGAATATTTAACATCAAACCAAAAAAGGGAATTGGGAATTATTTGGGAGTCTTTGGGGGTTGCTAAAAAAATGTTAGATAATGGTGATCTTTGTGCAAATAGAATTTGTGGCGCCATTGAAAACACCCTTAAAAAGATCTCTAGATTAAAAATTGATTATGTTTCTATTGTTGATATTGAAAACCTAAAAGAGGTGTCTGGAGATGTTGGTAGTGATGTATTAATTTCTCTTGCGGTTTCGGTTGGAGGTGTGAGATTAATAGATAATATTTTTTATGCTTATTAGAAAAGTCTGGGCGTGTTCGTAATTAATAATTATTAATTGTTTTGATCAAGGCCAATATCAACGCTTGTGCTTTGGTGTGTGAGCGCTCCAATAGATATCCCATGAACACCCTTAATATTATATTTAGAAATATTATTTAGATTAATCCCTCCGGACACTTCAATAAATATATTTTTATTGTGTGATTTTAGGGCATTAATTTTTTCAATACATTTATCAATATTTTTAGGAGACATATTATCAAGCAAAAAAGCATCAACAAGGTTGGTGTTGGTTTTTGTTATTTGATCGATTGTATCAATTTCAACTTGAATGGGTATCTTGTTTTTAAGTTTTTGTAATTTAATAATCACATCATCTATATTTTCTGTAATGTGATTATCCTTAACCATTACCCCAGAAGATAAATCAAGCCTATGGTTGTATCCCCCGCCCTTATTAACAGCATATTTTTCTAAAAGCCTAAGCCCAGGTGTTGTTTTTCGTGTATCCAAAATTTTAATGTTCGAGCTTTGTAGCTTTGAAACATGTTGGGCTGTGTTAGATGATATTCCTGATAGGCGTTGTATTATATTTAAAACCAATCGTTCTTTTTTTAAAATTTCTGCAATATTTCCCTCTATTTTTGCAATGTCTGTATCTGCGGGTATGCTATCACCATCTTTAACTAGTTGTTTGATGTTGATATTATTAGAAAAAGCGTTTTCTATAATTGGAGCACCACAGAAAACCATGTTTTCCCTGGATCGAAAAACATATTTTCCTTTTTTGTTTTTTAAAATCACTGCTTCTGTTGTGTGGTCTTTTGTTGGAATATCTTCATTTAAAAAAATAGAAAGCATTTTTTTAAGCTGGGCTTTGTGTAAAGATGTTATTTGTTTATATAAGAGCATGGGTTAGTATAAAAATTAATCTAAAATATTGCAAACTAACTCGCCAACCTTAAGCTTATTAAGGTTGTACTGGTCTTTTTTTATAAAGTCTAAAATTTGATTTGATTTTTTATTATCTAAAACATTTAGATGTTGTAGGATTTTTACGCATGAAACATAGTTTGCTCGATGGTTTCCATCTGAAACTTTAAGTGCTAGTGCAATATATTCATTTTTGTTGGTTTGTATTGCGATGGCTTGCATTCCTTCTGCTCCACCTTTAGATATAGCTTCTCCATTAAAGGTCTTCATAAAACAAGTATCAAATCCTTTGCTGCCTGAAACCATGGTTGGAAACTCTGTCATGGCGGCATACACTTTGGCGAGGGTTGTTTGTGGCTTTGCTTTAATAAGCTGCATATACATGTTGGCCAAAGTAAATAAATTAAAATAGGGTGTTGGTAGACTACACCCATCAATAGCATATTGTTTGGGCTTGGTGCCTGCTAAATTTTCAATATAATTATTAATGTGAGCATGAATAGGATGCCTATGGTCAGTATATCCCTTTGTGTGTAAGTTGAGGTTTTTAATAAATGCCAACAACCCGGAGTGTTTCCCAGAGCAATTATTATATATGTTAGATTTGGTAATTTTATTAGAGTATAAATTTATTTTATTTTCTTTGTTGAGTGGAAAGTGAAATCCACACTCTAGATCACTTTCCCTAAGATTTATTTTATTAAGAATTGATTCCACGGTTTTAATGTGGTCTGGCTCTCCATGGTGTGAGGCGCACGTAATGGCTATTTCTTTGGTTGATAGTTTGTATTTTTGATCTGTTGCGTGTTCCATGGATGCTGCGGCTTGAAATGGTTTTAGTGTTGAGCGTAAACAATAGTGTTTATCTGGGTTCCCGCTTTGAAATATTATTTTGTTTTTTTGATTAACAACAACACAGCTTATTTCATGCTGGCTTTCCTCAAGTTCTCCACGATTAACTGAACATATTACTTTTTTCATCATAGGGCGTTGATAAGAAATCCGTGGATGGTTTCTTTTTTTAGGGCTTTAAAAATTATTGGCATATAACATAAATATGTTGATGGATATTGGTGATTATTTTTGTGTTGATTAAAGTTTTTTCCAATACAGTTAGTTGTGACTCCGCCAGTGTCTTTATAAAGATTTGATATGTCTGTAAATGGACTGGGAAGATCTTTTTGGTATCCTATTAGGGGGTTGTGTCCTGTGTGATTAATGTGGTCTGATACAGAAATAATGGCATTGTTGTTGTGCTTGGCGTTGTGTGTAATATCATACACATGAAATTGCACATTCTCATTTTCATTAATCAGTTTTATTATCTTTTTAGTATTAAGTGGGTCTATCCATGTTGGGTTCTCTGGGCCTGAGCCACTTAATAGTGTTGGGTTTATAACAATATTTTTAATCATTTTCTTTGTCCAAATAATTTTGTTCCTATTCGCACAAATGTTGATCCACACTCAATGGCTAATTGATAGTCATTGCTCATTCCCATTGATAGCTCTAGGTTTCTGTTGTATGTTTTGTTGATGTCGTCTCTAATTCTTTTTGTTTGTGTGTATAGGTTTTTTATTTCATCATCTTTTAAACCCTGTGGTAAAATGGTCATAACGCCCTCTAGGAATATATTGGGAAGCTTGACAATTTCTTTAATGTGTGTGTTTAGTTCGTCTATTGTAAAGCCTGTTTTGTTGGGGTCTTTTCCTATATTTATTTGACAGTATATTCGCTGTTTTTTATTCATCTTTGCCGCGTGTAGGTTTATTTTGATGGCAAGCTTTAATGTGTCAACTGTTTGTATAACATTAAATATTGTTAGGGCTTTTTTAATTTTATTGCTTTGTAGGTGCCCAATGAGGTGTAGCTCTGTTTCTGTTGAAAGGTGGGGTTTTTTTGTTTCTGCTTCTTGAACTTTGTTTTCACCAAAATAACATATACCCAATTCTGTTGCTTTTTGAATTGCTGTGGGGGGGTGGTTTTTGGTAACAGCTAACAACTTAACCTGTTGGTTTGGTTGTTGAGAGTTGTTTATGTTTTTATAAATTTCTTCTAAACTATTCTTCAGTTGTATTGTTTTCACCTGTTGGTGTGTTTGGTTCTGTTGATTCTTCTTCGTTTTCTTCATCGTCTTCTTTAACTACTTTCGTGACAGAAGAGATGGTTGCCCCATCGTCAAGCCTAATGAGTCTTACCCCTTGAGTGTTTCTTCCAATTGTTCTAATTGCGTTTGTAGCTTGGCGAATCATAACTCCTGCGCTGGTGATAATCATAATATCATCTGTTTCTACAACTTCTAAAATACTAACTAGTCCACCGGTTTTGGCTGTTTTCTTTAATGTGTAGACGCCCTTGCCTGATCGTTGTTGGGTTCGATATTCTTCTGTTCTGCTTTTTTTGCCATATCCGTTTTCTGATGCAACTAAAACATGTCCATCGTTTTTCAAAACAAGCATTCCTATAACCTTATCATCTTTTCCTATGGTTATTCCTTTAACGCCCTTGGTTCTTCTTCCTGTTGCCCTTACTTCTTCTTCTTTAAATCGTATTGATTTTCCGCCTCGGGTGGCCATAATAATATTGTCGTTTCCATTAGATATTTTAGCCTGTATTAGTTCGTCTCCTTCTTTTATCCCCATAGCAAACACCCCACCTTTTCTTGGTTTTCCATATAGCGATAGGGCGGTTCTATTAATCATTCCATTTTTTGTGGCCATAATAATATAGTTGTTGTCGGTAAATTCTTTTACAGAAACAAAGGCATTAACTTTTTCTCCTGATTCGCAGCCGATTAAATTTACAATTGCCCTTCCTTGGGAGGTTCTGTTGGTTTGAGGAATTTGATGAACTTTTAACCAGTGACATTTTCCTTGGTCTGTAAAAAATAACATTGTGTTGTGGGTTGACGCCGTAAATAGGTGCTCTACAAAATCATCTTCTTTTGTTTTGGCTCCCTTCATTCCCTTGCCGCCCCTTCTTTGTGTTTTCCACGTATCAACGGGAAGCCTTTTAATGTATCCGTTGTGTGTAATGGTGACAATCATTTCTTCGTCTGCTATCATGTCCTCTAGGCTCAGCTCTCCGCTAAAAGGAATTATTTCTGTGCGTCGTTCATCTCCGTGTCTTTCTAGTATTTCGACTAACTCATCTTCAATGATTTGACTTTGTTTTTCATAGCTTTTAAGAATGTGGTTGAGTTCTTTTATAAGATTTTGTAGTTCTTGATATTCTTGTACAACTTTATCTATTTCTAGCGATGTAAGCTTTTGAAGTCTCATGTCAAGGATGGCTTTGGCTTGTTTTTCACTAAATTGATATGTTGATATTAATGAGTTTTTAGCAGTTTCTGGGTTGGCGGATCCGCGAATGATTTTAATAATATCGTCGATGTTTTCAAGGGCTTTTTTAAGTCCCTCTAATATGTGGGCTCGAAGCTCTGCTTCTTTAAGCTCAAACTGTGTTCTTTTTATAATTATTTCTCTTCTAAAATCAAGGAAGTGGCCCAAAACTTCTTTTAGGTTCATTATTTTGGGAACGTTGTTCACAAGCGCAAGCATGATAACCCCAAAAGTGTCCTGTAGCTGTGTAAATTTATATAGGTTGTTAAGAATAATTTCTGCTATTGCATCTCTTTTGCATTCAATAACCACTCTATTTCCATCTTTGTCTGATTCGTCTCTAAGGTCTGATATCCCTTCTAGTTTTTTATCTCTTACAAGGTCTGCTATTTTTTCAACAAAATTTGCCTTGTTTACTTGGTAGGGTAGTTCGGTTATAATTATTTTTTGTTTCCCTTTGTCGTCTTCTTCAATGTTGGCCCTTCCCCTCATCACTATCCGTCCCCTGCCTGTTTTGTAAGCACTGTTGATACCATCGCTTCCCATTATAAATCCTGCTGTTGGAAAGTCTGGGCCCTTAATGTGTTCTTGAATTAGTTCTTCGATTGAAATATCTGGATTTTT
>CAZHKH010000090.1:0-6233 GCA_964532515.1 uncultured bacterium | reverse complement strand
ATAAATATCAAAAAAACAAACCATCATCAGTTAGACTATTTGATTTTCTTGATACGCTAAATGATGAACAAATTTTTTATTTATTAAAGACCGAAAGAGAAACAGTCATGGCGCTTGCTATTGATCAAGTAGAACAATCTAAAAGAAATACATTTCTTAGTCAGTTAGCACCAGATGTAAGAAATGTAGTTATTCGGGAATTGGGTAGCCTGAAAACTATTCCTCTTGAAATGGTTGTAAATATCGCCAAAGAGCTTGAGAAGAAAGCATCATTCCTCCCAGAGCCTAAAGTATTTTCTAGGGGTGGCGGTAAAAAGATTGCTGATATACTTAATGGCATGACAGAGGATGATACAAATAACTATCTAACGCAGCTTATGAATGACGACCCTGAAACCTATGCCGAGGTGAAGCAGTATCTACTTACGTTTGATGACCTTTTATCTATGTCTGATGATATTGCTGCTGATTTTTGGGCAAACCCTGATATTGATTTAGATGAACTTGCAAAATCACTCAAGGGAGTTGATGCGGATAAAGTTAGTGCTATATTAGAGGTGCTACCAAAGAAAAAACAGGCAATGTACACACCTATTGACAATCCAATGAAAAAGAAAGATGTAATGGCATCAAGAAAAAATATTGTACAAGTCGCAACAGATATGGCAAGTGCTGGTGAGATAAGAATTGAGGATATTTTATCAGGTGCGGACGATGAAATGATTGAATAATTATTTTTTCGTTTTGGTGAGATAATAAAAAAGCCCCTTATTAAAGGGGCTTTTTTTATATCTATGATTAAAATTTCTAGGTAGCGATTTATCCTCCACCTAGAACAAGATTCACCAGCAACACTACATCCAGAACATTTAATCCACCATCACCATTCATATCTGAGCACTCATCACCTGCAGAGCCCGATAGCACAAGATTCACTAGTAGAACCACATCCAGAACATTTAATGCTCCATCACCATTAGAGTCTCCTACCAATCCACAGGCGCTAGCTCCAACGTTAATATCCATTTCAATCTGCGCAGATGGATATTCTTCAATATCATCATCTGCAAACCAAAAATGGGCTTCATAGTCTCCAGACAGATCATATTGAGCTATTAAATCATCTGTAATGGTAGCAGTAAAGGTAGCACCACCCTCATAGTCATGTCCATCGGGTATCATATTAATTTGGGCAAAACAATTTCCACCATTTTCAGGGGTGTTACATATTTGAGCTGCCTTAAACCATGGTAAATTTCCATCTGCATCAGAATATCCAACAGACAGAGTGTTTGTATCATCAAAATTAGGATTTGATAAAACTAGAGGAGTGTTACCCTCTTGGCTTACTGTCGTACAAACAAACAACCCTGGATCAGTTTGATCTTGAATATCAGCCGCCACATCTAGTCCATCAAGTGCAGCCTCTACTGTCACGCCTAGTACAATAAAACCATTATAGGAATTTGGCCACGGACCCCACTGTGAATCACCAGTAACATAGCTCATTAGTGCGGTTGCCTGCATATCATTTCCACTTGTGCTATATGATATATTAGTAGTTATATAATCAAATCCATCAATTTCACCAGATTCAAGGTCACCAGTAATTTTTAATAGTCCAGGAGATAGTTGACCAAATCCACCATCACCATATCCAATAGCATAGGCAACAGCCTCTTCAGAGTCAGGATTTACAATTCCAACACCATATAGATACCAAGGACCAAACAGGCCGCCCTCTTCACAGCAGTTACCATTTAGAGATAGGCTTAAATAAAATCGCTCCACATCTGTATATGGATTTCCATCTGCATCAACCTCGTTGCTTCCCTTATAGGTTCCACGAATGGATGTAATATCAAAATCAGACGAAGCATCTCCAGACTCATCATTTGCAAGCGTTGCATACAGATTAGATCCTGGGGGCCAGTTTCCATTTTCATTGTGAGGAGACCCTGAAACCAGGATACTACCAAAACTCTCTCCAAGTACTTCTGAATTAACCACACCAGACAAGTATGAATGTGCAGAGTTTCCATCATTTGTGCTGATAGCACCCTCCCACGTGGTTTCATATCCCTCTGTTCCCAGAAGTGTTGCAGAAGAAGATTGCCACGTTGATTGGCCATCCGTTGACACAAAGATTGTAGCACTTTCTACTCCAGCGGCTAGCTCCTCTGATATATCTGCATTGGCAACAAAGTCAGCCCTGGGGGCTGTGGTGGCAAAATTTTCAATTGGCAACTCTCTCACTTGAGATTCCTGGAAGGCTCTTTTTGCTTCCATCGCATTAGAAAAAATGATTTTTGCAAACTCTTCTAGCATTTGATCCTGTATGATTTCTTGCTGCTCTTTTGTTATTTCTTCAGATACAGCGACACCAACGCACAACGCTAGAACCATAGTACTTAATTTTTTAAACATCTCTCTCTCCTCAATTTTTTATCTCTTTCCTTATTAAATATACGAAATTTAGTCTAGATTCTCAAAATCATAGCACATGATGTTACATTTAATATTTTATCTATTTGTTTTTTATTCATCAAATTAATAATTATTTCTTAATTACATGCGCAGCAGACAGTCTGGCAATCGGAACTCTAAATGGAGAGCAACTTACATAATCAAGCCCCGCATCATTAAAAAATTCAATTGATTTAGGATCACCACCATGCTCACCACAAATACCAATTTTTAACTTTGGATTTTTATTGCGGCCAGACCCTACAGCCATTTGAACAAGCTTGCCCACTCCAACTACATCAATACTTTCAAATGGGTCACACGGAAGCACAGATTGATTGAGATAATCATATATAAATCCACCCACATCATCACGGGAATATCCAAATGTGGTTTGCGTCAGGTCATTGGTTCCAAATGAAAAGAAATCTGCATGCTCAGCGATTTGCTCAGCAACCAGGCATGCTCTTGGAATTTCAATCATAGTACCAATTTTGTGTTCAATTTGAACATCCATTTCATTATATACATCCACAATCACATTACGCTGGTGTATAAACTCCTCTGCTGTACCAATCAGCGGAATCATAATTTCAGGTAGTGGCTTGATGCCCTCACTAATGAGTTGTGCAGAAGCACTAAAAATAGCCCTAGCCTGCATTTTAGTAATTTCTGGATAAGTAATTCCCAGTCTGCAGCCACGATGTCCTAGCATTGGATTAGTTTCATGTAAATCTTCAATAATCTGATTTATTTTTTCAGTGCTAACGCTAAGCTCACCAGCAAGCTCTTTGATTTGCTCATCGGTTTGTGGTAAAAATTCATGAAGAGGCGGGTCTAACAGTCTAATGGTTACCGGGTGTGGCGCCATTGCTTTTAAAATCCCATAAAAATCTTTTTGTTGATGTGGAAGAAGCTCATTGAGCGCACTCTGCCGCTGCTCAAGATTAGATGCGAGTATCATTTTTCGCATGCTTAGGATACGATCCGGACTAAAAAACATATGTTCGGTTCGACAAAGCCCAATGCCTTTGGCTCCGAGCTGCCGGGCATTTTCTGCATCACTTTTTGTATCGGCGTTGGCCCTGACCCCCAACCTTCGATATTGATCTGCTAGGCTCATTATTTTTTCAAACAGAGGATTTTCCTTCATATTTCCGCTAATTAGTGGCAACTTATTTCCATATACATTACCCTCTGACCCATTAAGTGACAACCAGTCCCCCTCATTATATGTTACACCATTAATAGACATTGTTTTACTTGAGTAATCAATCAAAAGATCAGCACATCCGACAATGCAGCACTTTCCCCAGCCACGAGCAACCAGCGCGGCATGTGATGTCATTCCACCTCTGGATGTTAGTATTCCCTTTGCCGCGTACATTCCATGGACATCCTCTGGGGATGTTTCTTGACGAACGAGAATAACGTCCCTTCCATCTGAGTGCCATGCTTGCGCGTCATCAGCGGTAAATACAATTTGGCCAGAAGCTCCACCCGGGCCCGCAGGAAGACCTCGAGTCAACACAGGCTCATTTTTTTCCTTTTCAACATCAATACTAGGAAGCATAATCTCATTTAAATGCTGAGCAGATATACGATGTAGCGCCTCGGTTTCGTTAATAACATTGTCATTATAAAGATCAAAGGCAATTTTAATTGCGGAGACACCGTTTCTTTTTCCATTTCGTGTTTGCAGCATCCACAGTCGCTCATTTTCAATAGTAAACTCAATATCCTGCATGTCTCGATAATGTTGCTCCAAATTATTTTTAATAGTAAATAGTTCTTTATATAGTGATGGATACTGATCTTCTAGACTCTGCAACTTTACAGATTGGTGAGATCGACTCTCATTGTTAAGTGGATTTGGAGTGCGTATTCCCGCAACAACATCCTCACCCTGCGCATTTTCAAGCCACTCACCATAAAACACATAATCACCGGTAGATGGATTTCGCGAAAATGCAACGCCTGTTGCGGACCCACCACCCATATTTCCAAAGACCATGCTCTGTATATTGACCGCGGTACCCGCTCTATCTGAAATCCCCTCAATTTTTCTGTAGTTCTTAGCGCGCCCCCCATTCCACGATTTGAAGACCGCTTTAATGGCGTTGTTTAATTGTATATTAGGGTCATCAGGAAACTCTGCCCCTAATGTTTTTTGAATAATATTTTTAAATTCATTGCAGAGAGTTTTTAAATCTTCGGCATCCAGGTCTGTATCCTCAGCGCACCCCTTATTTTTTTTATAGTCATCCATAAAGGTTTCCAGCTGATGCCGGATTCCCATATTATTTTCAACTTCAACACCCTCTGATTTTTCCATCACCACATCTGCGTACATCATTATTAGTCTTCTATAGGAATCATATGCAAAGCGTGGGTTTGATGATGATTGAGCTAAACCTTCAACCGTGTTATTGGTTAGACCGACATTAAGAACCGTTTCCATCATTCCGGGCATCGATTCTTTTGCGCCAGATCGTACCGACACCAACAATGGATTTTGTACATCTCCAAACTTTTTATTCATAATAGCTTCCATTTGATTCATCGATAAATTAATCTCATTATCTAAATCAGATGGCAGTATTTGATTGTCCATAAAGTAGGTGCATACTTCTGTAGTAATCGTAAAACCTGGGGGAACAGGTATTCCCAGATTCGTCATTTCTGCGAGATTTGCGCCCTTACCCCCTAGTAGGTCGCCTTGCTTGCTATGGCCCTCAGCATGGCCATCGCCAAAAAAGTAGATATTTTTCATAAATTAAATCCGCGCAGTTTGCTTAAGAATCTATTATAAATTTTCATAAAATAAAATAAATATAGAGTAGATATTCAATTGAAATTTCAATATTAACCTAGTAAATTACCATTACACAAATAGAGAGAATTACATTGAAAATTGAACGTATGAATAAAGGAGAGTGGGGTAAAATCAAAGCATTCTTTGATGTTACAACCGAAGAGGGTTTTGTAATTAAAGGTTTTAAACTAGTCCAGGGAATCAATGGACTGTTTGTTGGAAACCCCAGCCAAAAAGGCAGCGACGATGAATATTATGATACCGTTTATGCAGACAAAGAATTGAAAGAAGAGCTATCACAGATGGCAATTGATCATTATGGTCAAGAGGTGATGCCGAGCAATGAACCTTTTACCGATTCCGCACCATCTAACAATAGCTCAACACCAGAGGCACCAGCAGCATCTTCAAATGTTGAAAGCACTGACACCCCAACATTTACAGATGATGATATTCCCTTTTAATTGGATTAATGTCAACTAAACTTTTTAATACCCAGCGAAGCGACAGATGGTGGATTGAGCCAAGTTTAACTGCATTTGGTTTTTTATGTTTTGTGGTATATACAACATGGCGCGCGTTGTCTGGAGTTGATTTTCAACATGAAAGCTATCTATCGCCATTTTATTCCCCACTATTATTTATGAGTCCAATGGGAGAGGGAGCTCACCACGCGTGGTTTGGTGCGTGGCCCGAATCGATTCCATGGTGGATACCCGCTTCCCCAGCTATATTTATTCTAGCGTTTCCTCTATCATTTAGAATGACATGCTATTACTATAGAAAATTTTATTATCGATCCTTTTTCCTTACGCCACCCGCGTGTGCTGTTGAGGGAATTTCTCAAAAAAATTACAAGGGAGAAACAGGGCTTTTAGTGATTCAAAATCTTCATAGATTCACATTATACATTGCCATTTTATATATTTTTATTCTTTACTATGATGCATTT
>CAZHKH010000089.1:0-6381 GCA_964532515.1 uncultured bacterium | reverse complement strand
TCATTACATATTGTCAACTAGTTCCTGTCCAAATTCTGAACACTTCAATAGTGTCGCTCCATCCATTAGTCTGTGAAAATCATATGTAACTCGCTTCTTATCTAAAGCCTTGTTGATTGAACTTAAAATTAAGTCTGCGGCTTCAGTCCATCCTAAGTATCTAAGCATCATCTCTCCTGATAATATAACCGAAGAGGGATTCACTTTGTCTTGATTTGCATACTTAGGTGCTGTTCCATGGGTTGCTTCAAAAATTGCGACACCTGTATCATAATTAATATTTGCACCTGGAGCTATTCCAATCCCGCCAATCTGAGCTGCCAATGCATCTGATACATAGTCTCCATTGAGATTCATAGTTGCGATCACATCATACTCTTTTGGCCTTGTTAGTATCTGCTGCAAAAAAGCATCTGCGATTACATCCTTTACAATAATTTTTCCTGAATTTATTGCTTCATCATACTCTCTATCTGCTTCAGACTGTCCTCTTTCTTCAACCGTCTGATCATAATCTCTCCAAGTGTATACAGCATCACGAAATTCATTTTCAGCTACATCGTAACCCCAATTTTTAAATGCCCCTTCAGTAAATTTCATTATATTTCCTTTGTGGACAAGCGTGACACTTTTTCTATCGTTGTCAATTGCATATTTAATTGATGCTCTGACTAATCTTGCTGTCCCTTCCCTTGATATTGGCTTTAAACCAATTCCAGCTGTATCTGGAAATCTAAGTTTTGAGTATCTATCTGGAAATTCATTTTTTAAGAAATCTAGCATTTTATTTACTTCATCAGTGCCCTCTAAAAATTCAATACCAGCATAAATATCTTCTGTATTTTCTCTAAAAATAACCATATCAACATCATCTGGATTTTTTACTGGAGATGGCACATTTTGAAACCATTTTACTGGACGAAGACAAACATATAAATCTAATTTTTGTCTCAGTGCAACATTTATTGATCGAATACCCCCACCAATAGGAGTTGTAAGAGGCCCTTTAATCGCAATTTTATATTTGTCTATCTCCTCTAGCGTTTCATCTGGAAGCCATGTATTCTCACCATACACCTCATTTGACTTATCGCCAGCATATACCTCAAGCCAAGAAATTTTTCTTTCTCCATTGTACGCTTTACTAACAGCTGCATCTAGCACCATCTTAGAGGCATTCCAAATATCAGGGCCCGTTCCATCTCCCTCAATAAAAGGAATGATTGGCTTGTTGGGCACAATTAAATTGTTCCCATCCATTGTGATTCTTTCTCCTTGTGGAGCGTCTATTACTTTATTCATAAATTATTAATCCTTATTCGTATCTTTTTTCTTTTTAGTTTCTTTATTCTTGGTATCTTTTTTAGGTTTTTTCCCGTATTCGGTGTAATCAGTCAAATAAAATCCTGAACCCTTAAAAACCATTCCTGAGCCACCGCTTATCAACCTTTTTAGTGTTTTCTTCTTACCACACTTATCACAATCTTCAAAAGCAGAGTCATTCATATTTTGAAAAACATTCAATCTGTTATTACAAGATTGACATTCATAGCTATAGGTCGGCATTTAAACCTCTTTGAATTTGAAGTGCCGTTAAAAGAACAATAAGCACTATGTCATCTACCGTTGCTCCTCTGGATAAATCATTGACAGGTTTATCCAGACCTAGTAGCAATGGACCACAAGCATGATAAGATGCAAATCTCTGGACTAGTTTATAGCCAATATTACCAGCATCTAAATTAGGGAAAATTAATGTATTTGCATTCCCTTTTAATGTTGATTTTTTTATTTTATTTTCTGCAACTATAGAGTCTAGCGCAGCATCTAGCTGAATCTCTCCTTCATGCATTAATTGGTGATGTTTTTTCCCAAATATTTTTACAGCATTTTGAACATTCTTCACTCTGTAATGTTCAGCGCTTCCCTTCGTAGAAAAAGATAGAAATGCTATTTTAGGGTCATCACCAGTCAAATCCTTATGCATAATTCCTGCCTGGAATGCTATTTCAGCTAACTGCTCGCTGTTTGGTTCAGGAATAACTGCACAATCTGCAAAAGTAACAAAATGATTAATATCTCTATTAATCATTAAAAACATACTTGAGAGGTTCTTGGCTGATTGTTCTAATCCAATTATTCTTAAGGAGCCTCTAAGCACATCAGATGAAGATATTGTACATCCACACACCACGCCATTAATCTGATCTTCTCTAAGCATTGCTAAAGATTTTATAAATGGATCTTTGGAGTATTTTATTAAATCTTCTGTGGGCCAGTTTTTAGAAAATTTTAATTTGTCCAGCAAAGGAGCATAATCTTTTTCATCTCTGCAGATATCTCTTGAAGATATAATATTTAAATTAATTTTTTTTAAAATATTAATAGCATCGCTAATTCTGCTATCTGTCTCAGGAAGTGCAATGGTTATTTCTGAGGGATTTTCTAGCTGATCAATAAAAGTTGATAATAGCTTTCTATTTTTCAAGTGCCTCACCCAAAGCTTTATTTACAAAAGTAGGAACATACTCTGATATATTCCCTCCGTGAGAGGCTACTTCTTTAATAAGCGAAGAGCTTATATGGGTATATCTCTCATGTGGCATCATGAATAATGTAACAATATTATCATCTAAGCTTCTGTTCATCAGCGCCATCTTAAACTCAAAATCATAATCTGAGAGTGCTCTTAGCCCTCTTATTATAACATTGCAATTAAATTCATTGCATAAATCGACTATTAAACAATCAAATTCAAGAACTTCAACATTAGAAAATCCTTTTGTTGCCATTTTTACTAACTCAATTCTTTTATCTGAAGAAAATAATTTTGATTTTACTGAATTATCATTGGATACTGCTATGTAAAGTTTATCATACAGCTTTGATGCTCTGCTGATAATATCTAAGTGACCATTAGTTATCGGGTCAAAACTACCTGGATATATAGCTCTATTCATCATTTCTCCATAAAATTACTTGAGATTCACCATATATCTTAACTCTAAAAATATTTTCATCCACTACGTTTTTTTCCATTTCCATGCAAAAAACACCGCCCTTCTTTATGATAGGCTGAGACTTATTAAATATATCTATATAATTATATTTATAGTAGGGTGGGTCACATAGAATAATATCAAATTTTTCTTTGGTCGACTTTAAATATTTAATTGCATCCATGCAGTGTACTTTATAATTATCATCAGGACATATATGTTGGAAATTATTTATTAGATTGTGAAGGTTTTTTCTATTGTTATCAACAGATACAATATAATTAGCACCCCTACTTAGAGCTTCTATCCCCAATGCGCCTGAACCAGAAAATAAATCAAGAACATCTTTATTTGAAAAAGGCTCTAGAATTTCTAGCATAGATTTTTTAACTCTGGCTTGGGTAGGTCTTATATGTTTTGATTTAATATCTTGTAATTTTTGACCTTTATATCGACCAGAAATAATTCTAATCATAAACAGTACTTAGTAGGGGTATTTTAGTTTGAAATGCCCACTTGCATTAGTGGTGATAGTAATATCATTAGTGAAGATGAGCTTCTCAAGGATTTCATAAATTATTTTACCATTTGAAGTAAAGTATATTGCTTTACTATCAGCCCTTAAAAATACATTTTTGTTATCTTCGTACTCATTGATTAAATCATTTAGTATTGTATGAATATTATTATCTGATATTGAATGATTTACAGGGATGTAAAATGATGCATTATAAGAGGCCTCATCTTCAATAATATTAAGAAATTTTGCTTCTTTATTCTTAAGATTAAGATCACTGATTTCATCAATTTTAATATTTATCTCTAAATTTTGATTTACATTAATACTCTTTAAAAATTGAGTCTTTTCTGGATTACTTAAAAAACTAATTATTAAAGTTTTTCCTATATCAAGATTAGATAATTTTGTCGATTGAAAATAATTTGCATACTTTGATATTGTAGAAGATAATTTTAAATCTTCATTTAACCTAAAAAATCCAAATACAAGAAATATACTTAAAATTATACTTGCTATTATTATAGATAGAATTGATGATTGAGTTTTATGGCTTCTATCTTCTCCTAGAGTGGTATTCTTCTGCTCTTTATTAGATTCCAAGTTTCCAAATACAATTTCCTGCTTTTTTAGATTTGGATTGACATTGACCTTTGATATTATTTTCTGGATGCCAGGTCTATTCATTAAATCAACATCAAACATTAAGACCTCCAAATAATACACCTAATTCAGAAAATGTCACCTGATTCATTGTTGTAGCAATATTTTGATTCTTTTTCAAGTTTTTATGGTTAAATACGTTTAATAAAACAACATCATTCTGTTTCTTATTTATTAGGTTCTTAACTATTGAACTATGACCATTAGATTGATAAACAAATGCCTTGTTTATATTTGATAAACTTTTTCTTCCCTTTAGTATTTGATCTAAACTTAATTTAACATCTTTCTCATCTGCTTTATTCCCAACTACTTTTAATGGTTTTAGCTTGTTTTTTATAATATTATAGCGACCATACACTGATAGGACTCCATCATTTATATATAATATTTCTAATGCCGAAGAAGTAATAAAGCGAACTAACAAATAATTATCTAATGATTTTGCATTAAATACAGCATCTGCTAGCTTCTCCGCAGAAAAGATTCCAACACTGATTGACCTGATAGAGAAACCTAGTTTATCAATTGAGGCTATAATATTTTGTTTAATATTTTTATCAATATGAACACCCATATAATGATCATCTCTAAAGCTGATTGGATAGTAATAACTATCCAGATATGCGCTCATCTCACTGTTTCCAGATAAGTTATTATGAAAATCAAGTGATTCAGAGGCTTGACAAAAAATTTCATTAAACAAACAAAATTGAGAGTCTACTACTAATGAGATAGTATTCTCGGTGGTAATTTTTTCATTTTTAATAATATCTTTTAATGAATTTGATATTACTTTATTAAAATTATCATATTTATATGTTCCATAATGCGTAACCGACAAATCATTGTTGGTTAATTTGCATGTTCTAATAAAATTTATTCTATTTTTATATAATGATATGCCCAGCATATAACTACTCTGCTCCCGCCCAGCTTTGGACTCCAGACCTTATATACCCATGATCGCCTGGGTTGTATTCAAAGAAAAAATACCTGCTTGTAATATTAGATTCATCTACAGGTGATTTTACAATAAATATATTTTCTCCATCACTTAGCTGTTCAATTGCTAAGATATAATCTTTTTGTGAAAGGGGGCAAGATAAAATATTAGGATTTAAATGATACTTTTTTCTTAAATAATCTCCATCTTTAGATGGAGACGCTAGATCTCTGAATTGCCTATGCTTGCTATTAAAAGTTTCTTGCCGAGTAGTAATTTCCATGTCAATAGTATCTTTAACAAATTTATGATAACGTGCCTTTAGTGAATCTTTCAATCCAGAATACTCTTTTGATGAAATAATAGAGCCACTACCAGGCTCTGCTTCATTGAACCTATATGAATTCATTCTTTCCTTTATATCTTTAGAATTTACATAATTAGTATCAATAGAAGATTCAGATTGTGTAGAATCACTATACTCTTCTGTTAAATACATTGTATCAATAATAGTTTTTGTTATTAATTCTCCAATACTAAACGTGGTGTCCACTCGATAGTCAAAGCCTTTATTAATTGTAACGTTGTAAAATCTATTATTTAAAACAATTTGTTGTTCTCCTACAAAAAGATAATCTGCATAAGCTGAATCCATTGCGGCTTCAACTAATCCAAACATTTTCTCTCCATCTATAGTATAATTACCTGTTAGTTCTTTATAGAATTCAGCTGCATCAGATATAGTTCTCATCCTAAATCTACTCTCATCTCTATCTGCCTTCTCCTCCATCCATATATATTTGGGGATATATACAATTACGCATAATAATATAATTGAGAATACAAAGAGCCAATCTAAAACAGCTATCCTCGTCGTAATTCTAAAATTGTTCCAAATCTCTGAAATATCCAAAATATACTATATCCTTAAAGTTGTAAAGCGATAAACTACTAATCTTTAATTTTTTTACATAGAACTTCATTACCTAATTCTTTAGATAAATCATCTAAAATTGTTTTTAATTTTTTTGACAATTTATTAGGTGTCAATAGATTAACTCTAACAAATTGATCTCCATTTTTTGTTGAGTTAACATAGGGCAACCCCTTCCCTTTTAATCTTAATAATTCACCTGAAACTAAACCCGAAGGAATTTTCATTTTTATGTTTCCAGATAATGTCGGCACCTGAATCTCTGAGCCATTAATTAACTGATGAAAATTTACAAAACAATCGATATATATATCTTGTCCAT
>CAZHKH010000088.1:4470-6403 GCA_964532515.1 uncultured bacterium | reverse complement strand
AATGATATGAATTCAAAAATAAGTTTAATGAATAAAAAACTAAGTTCTTCAAACTCACTTGAAGAAAAAGTAGCATCATTACAATCAATGGCTGGATCTATTAATGATTTAAATGCAAAGCTGGACAAAAACATTTCTAATCTAGAAGCTAAGCTTAACACCTATAAAACTGAAGCCTCTTCAAAAAAAGAATGTAGTACTGGATGCACAAAATCATGTTGTTCCAATAAACAATCATTAGTAGATATGACAGATAAATCATCTGAAGAATCTATGAGTAGGATAGAAGCTGAAGTTGCAATGCTTAAGTCAACATTGAATAGTTTTTCAAATACAACATCTATGACTCTAAATCAGATTCAAGATGATATAGATAGAATGTCTTCAAATCAAGATATGATCATGAAAGTTCTTAGAAAAGATCTTAAGAAATTAAATAAAAAATAGATTTGGCTCTGCCGCTCTATTTTTAAAAATAGAGCGGCAGAAAATTATATTAGAATCCAAATAACTTTTGGAAAAATGATTTTTTAGGAGCTTCTATATCTTTTTTACAACAGCTCTTCTGTGCGCAATTAGCCCCAGAGTTTTTAGTTTCTTTAGAATTAAGAACATATTTAAAAGTGGTGTTAGTTTTTAAACTAGCGAGGATATCAGTTTCTGTTACCTTTTCATTATCATAGATAATTGTTGCCTTTGATTCATCAAAATTGACATCACATTTCTCTACACCTTTAATCTCCAGAGCTGCATTAGTAACTTTGGGTGCACAACCTCCTGGGCATGTCATACCTTCGATATTGAATACAGCTGTAGAAGGTATACTATATAAAAAAGTAGTAGCTAAAATTATTGCAAAAATTTTTTTCATTTAAAACTCCTTTCTCTCAATACTAATTTAATGAAATAATTCTTAATTAAGAATGATATTTACAATTTGTATCACATCAAGCACATTGATAACATCATCACTATTTAGGTCAGATAAAAATTCTTGTTCATTTGTAAAGTCACTATTTCCTAGTATATAGCTTATAATTTGAAGAACATCTAAAATATTAATTTCTCCATCATAGTTAACATCTCCCATTAACAGTTCTATCTCAGGGGAAAATTTATATATGGACTCATTACCCATGAAGTAGAGCTCATTACTCTGATCTACACCGAATGAGGTAATATTTATATCTGTAGTTAGCAGGTGTTCATTTAAGTGATTGCTATCTTCAGAGTATGTTAATGCCCAAATATCGCCAGTACACCAATCACCATATATATATTTTCCGTATAGACTAGGCATATAAAATCCCCTATACACAAAACCCCCTGTAATCGAACATACGCCATCTACATATAGTTCATATTCCCAGATAGGGGGCTCAAATCCCTCTGGATTACAGTTTGACCCTGTTGGAAAACAGTGGTTCGCTTCCATTGTATTCCATCCATAATTAAGGCCACTGTGAATGATATCAATTTCTTCATATGAGTTTTGTCCAACATCTGCTCCCCATAAAAAACCTGTTTCAGTATCCCAACTGAATCTCCACATATTTCGAAGGCCATAAGCATAGATTTCAGGCTGAGCATTATCTTGTGATATAAATGGGTTGTCAGGTGGAAGATTATAGCCAAAACCAGTTTCAGTATTTACATCAATACGTATAATAGTACCCAATAAAGTTAAAAGATTTTGTCCATTTCCTTGCGGATCTCCACTGCTTCCACCATCTCCAAATGATATATATAGATAACCATCATCTGGGCCGAATCCCATTTGTCCACCATTGTGATTGTAATAAGGCTGGTTAACTTCCAGTATTATGGTTGAAGAATTATGATCAGCATAGTTTGGGTTTTCATCGCTAACAGAATATCGTGCAATAACATTTCTTCTGGGTGCATACTCCGTATAGTTAACATAAAAATAACC
>CAZHKH010000088.1:0-4460 GCA_964532515.1 uncultured bacterium | reverse complement strand
CAACTATATTTTCTATATCTAAAAATACTTGAGCATCTATCTCATCAGAACTATTATTAAAGACTTTAATTTTTCCTGGCTGTTCAACAACAAATAAACGATTACTATCATCCGGAGCATAGTATATACCTACGGGGTCATTAAAGGTTAGATTAGGAAATGCATTCACAACATCATATTGAGAAAATAATTTAGATGTAGAAATACAAAAAATTATAAAAATATTTAAAATAAAACTTCTATTCATCATCTTCTCCTAGAGGGATATTAATTAAAAAGTCAGTTTGATTGATTAAATTCTTGCTTCTTTATTCATTTCTTTTGCTGATTAATTTACAAAATTATTCTTCAATTAGGCTTTTTAAATTATTCTTCTGTAAATTCCAGAGAATAGTTAAGGAATTCAATGAAGAAGTATTTAAAAAATATTATAGAATCACAAGAATCAAGAGCAGGATATATCTTTGATATATTTATTCAGGTTTTGATTGTTCTTTCTTTAGTATCCTTTTCATTTGAAACAGTTCAAGGCTTAAGTGAAAGCACAATAAGATTTTTAAAAACATTTGAATTGATTTCTATAATTATTTTTACCACAGAATATATTTTAAGAATATATGTTTCAGATAAAAAACTATCCTATATATTTAGTTTTTATGGATTTATTGATTTGATAGCAATCCTTCCATTCTATCTAGCTGGTACGATTGATTTACGTTCGTTGCGAGTAGTGAGATTACTTCGAATACTAAGACTGTTTAAGCTATTTAGATTTAATGATTCATTAATTTTATTACACAAAGCATTTGTAATTGTTAAAAGAGAAATGATTATTTTTTCGTTTATTGCAATGATATTGCTTTATATATCATCAGTTGGAATTTATTTTTTTGAAAATCCAGTCCAGCCAAATGAATTTAGTTCAATATTTGCTTGTATGTGGTGGGCCGTCTCTACAATGACTACAGTAGGATATGGTGATATCGTTCCTGTGACAGTTGGTGGTAAAATTTTCACATCATTTATTAGTTTTATTGGTATAGGAGTTGTGTCAATTCCCACTGCTCTACTGGCATCTTCTTTAACAGGACTAATCCAAATAGATAAAGATGATTTAGATTAGTTTATGATATTATTTTAATCATTAGGATCAAAAATATCAGATAGAAGTTGAATATACCCTAATAATAGTGACATATATATTGGATCGTTATTAATTGATGAGTGAGTTCCAATAACTACTCCTTTTTCAGGATACACCGCTATACATTGACCTGCATACCCAATAGCCATATACCCATCTTCTGGAGGAAGCCACCATAGATATCCATAGCCAGGTATAAATGAACCTGTTTCTACTTGCAGCGATGTCGCTTGCTCAATCCACTCAGATGAAAGAATTTGTTGATTACCTGATGACCATCCATTCTGCAAATATAATTGTCCTAATTTTATCATATCCCGTAATCGCAACTCTAGACTTGCAGAACCATCATTTATATCTAGATATCCATCCATCCACTGAGGATTATTGATACCTAGATAAGGAAATAAATTTATATTAGCAAATTCATATGGAGTCATTCCTGTTGCATAATAAAGAATATGAGAATTTAAATGGCACGCACTATTATTATAGAAAAAGAATCCAGGAAAGGTATATGGCATCCACTCAAGTTGCGTAGTCGTTGCATTTACCCAATAGGGATATCCAAAACCATCGGCATATCCAGATGACATAGATAATAAATTATGTAATGATATCTGATAAAGATAGGGCTGAGTAGATATGGGCAGTAGATTGTTAAGCGTCATATATTGATTATCAATATATCCCTGATCAATTGCCTGGCCAACCAGCGTAGAAGTAAAACTCTTTGTTACTGACCAAACGTTAAAGGTTTGATCCTCTGAGCTTCCATTGTAGTAGCTTTCAGATACTATCTTTCCGTTATGAATAACAACAATTCCTTCTAAATAGTCAAGATCAGAAATTTGGTTTATTACATTATTAAGCTCTTCAATATCAAAGTATGATAGATCCTCTTGAACCTCCCACTCTAGGCTTAAATCAATTGGATAATTTTGTTCGCACTCAGGATCGCCCACCAATAGGATATCAACGATAATAATAATATCAATGACATCAATTCCACCATCTGAATTGGTATCAGAGTTTTGAAGTCCCTCGCCATCTAGAAGATCTGTATTAAGGATATGATTAACTATAGAGACTACATCTAGAATGTTTACGATATCATCTAAATTTGCATCTCCCTCACACTGAGAGTATCCAGTGTTCATTAGTATAATAGCAGTCAATATAAATAAATATTTGCTCATAGCTTAATTTACAAAATTAATTTATCAGGCGTATTAAGTAAAAGTATTATTGTGTAATGCTATTTAATCGAGTATAATCTGTATTAATAGCACAAGGTCTTGTACATTAATAATTTCGTCTTGATTTAGATCTGACAGATAATTATAATTTCCTTCAATAATATTATTAACGATGGTAATAACATCAAGAATATCAACAGTTTGGTCAAGATTGACATCACCGATAATCCAATCAGTCTCGTCAAGAATAACTTGAATCACATCAATCATAATTTCAGCGTTTGGCTCATATGTAAAATATCTAAATTCCATATTCTGATCTATGATTGCAACAGAATGCCAGTAACCATTTATACTAAATAGGGCATGCATTTGATATTCATCTCCATCATCAACCAGATTGTAGCTCTCTATTTCTCCAAAGGCAGCCCACATTGCACAGCTATAGGGCTGATTGATTCCATCAAGATTTTGTATAATTGAAAGTCTTTGGTCTGAGCTATAGTGTTGCGCTACTGTCTCCAAGCCCATGGAGCATCCTGTTGTAGGTCACCAGGTAGCATCGATACCAAGGACAGTTATTTTCCCCATATTATCACCAAGATAAAAAGTAGAGTCTGCATCCTCTCCGTGACATATGTTAAGCGGTATACTCTGGTGTTCTGCATTAATAGTATCACCAATTTGGTAGAAAGATGCAAAATTGAATGATAAAATGATAATAATCAGTAAATATTTCATATTATGAATATATGATTTTTCCTGATGGCTACTTGTACTACAAATTTTCACAAAAATAAAAATTCTAAGGATTTAAAATTAAATTTACAAGCTGGATAACATCCAAGATATTAATTGATCCATCACCATTAATATCATTAATAGGATTGAACTCTTCTGGGTCTAGGATTACATTTACAAGTATTATTACATCTTGAATATTTATCACACCATCTGAATTAATATCACCATCTGAAGAGCAAGGGGCACCATCACCATCACATACACCACGCTCATCTTCCAGAGCATCCCCACCAGGGATATCAGCGCAATCAGCTACTGGAGTATCAAAAGTAGATGTATCAAAACATCCATTAAACGGATCAAGATCACCATCACATACTCCAAGACCAACAATTCCATTTGTAAATGGATTTATTCCAGATATAACAAAATCAGATATAGTAATAGCCACTTCATCACCAGGGGCGCTATACTCTGAATCTAGAACCAGCAGAGCTAAAAGGTTTCCTTCAGAGCCACCATCACCTGGATATCCAGGTGGAATCAATCCTTGTCCTGTCATATCAAAACCAATTACTGTCCCGCTACTAGCAGATGCCCCTATTTGAGCGGTAAGGCCACTATTATAGCCAGCCTCTTCACAATATGCGATGGCGACGGATTCGCTCATTCCTGCCTCCATAGCCTGTGAAATACAAATTGAAAACAGACTATTTGTACCATCAACTCCAGAAACAATATTTACAATCTCTGGATTCATACTAAAATCAAATTGATATCCATTAACAGGTAGAAAGTTTACCATTTGAACCATAATGACAGCATCGGTAACGCCGTCTCCGGTCAAATCACCAAATGGACTATCCACTAAGGCTACTTCCTGATTAGCTAGGCTTGCATCAATTTGCAAGAATGCCTGATACGCAGGTAGCGTTGTAGCGCACACATCATCCGAAGCTATACTTTCATTTCCATTAGCTTCAACGGTTTGTATACTATAACAATACTCAGTATCAAAGCTAAGTCCCCAGCCTCCCTGCTGTCCATCTATAAAATTACTTTCTAAAGTATTAGCTACTAGTTCACCATCTCTATATATATTATAAGATTCTGAAGAAGCAATGGGTTGCCATTGTAGTAATATTTCATTCAATCCACCCTCAGCAACTAAACATAAAGATAAGGAGCCTTGTTGGGCGCAATCTAAATAGTTATAAAGGAATGAATATGCATCAGTTTGTATTTGATTAAAATACTCATTGGGACCTCCAAACCAATTCCCATTGAGAGTCCCCCAGTATTCATGTAGCAGCCCAGGCTCGGCATATAATTCATTTTCAATCCCTACTTCATTCAAACGATCGTGAACTAAA
>CAZHKH010000087.1:0-6531 GCA_964532515.1 uncultured bacterium | reverse complement strand
TTTCTTCCATCATACAGCCCGCCACTGGAGCAATTGCTCTAAATACATCATTTGCCTGACAAGCAAGCATATAAGACATATCACCACCATTTGAAAAACCAGTAACAAATGTATTTTGTGAATCAAATCCGTATTCATCTTGTAAATAATTAGCTAAAGAAGATAAAAAGGCTACATCATCGACTGTTTCATTTTGATGCATTTCATATCCTACATTCCAAAAATTAGTTCCCCCTTGATCTGATATTCCCTGAGCATAGCATACAGCAAAACCATATTCTTCAGCAACAGCGTTCATTCCAGTATAACCTATCATTCCACCTGCTGATCCACCTAATCCATGCAAAACAAAAACTAAGGGAGCATTATCTTGAATCGAGTTTGGCTGATATAAATAGTAGTCTCTAATTTCTCCTTGATGACTAAATTGAAAGGATTCAATAATTTCATTTTCACATGAGCCTCCCACACAGCCCTCAAATGGAGCGCCACCCGTTGCGAGAGTCGTTCCATCAGAATCAGATAGATTCCAAAATACTTCAGACTGCCAGTTTCCTCCGCCACATGTTATTGGGTTTTCAATAGATAAATCAATACAAAATTCTTCAGTCCCCAGGTGCCCAGATGCTAGGGTCGTACACTCTGAATTAATACAAAATGTATTTCCATTCCAGCCATCACCCCAGGAATCTTCCATAGTTAATGTTACCGTAGAATCTTCACACTCTTCACAAACAGGAAATCCTTGCCATGATGGCATGCTAGTGCCTTCAATCTCTTCACCATCTTCATTGACGCACCAGCAGTAGCCAGTAGAGCTCCAGCATTGCATTGGTTCCCATTCACAGTCTTCAGTGCATTGAGGGATATAGCACCCAAGTCCCCCGCAATTTTCAGTTGCGACATCTGCCGCTTCACAGCAGTCCTCAGCCCAGGTGAAACTTAAAAAAGTTATAAATAATATAATTGTTAGTTTGAGGTTCATAGTTTGATTTATAGATTAGTTTTTTCTACTTCTTTTTCTCCAAACTGAAAATCAGTCTCTATATGTATGTCACCAACCATAAAAAAGAAACATGCTGTGGTAACCACTCCCAATATAAAACCTTTTAATAGATCATTCTTCATTTAATTTTTCCTCTATTTAAATATGTAGATTAATTATTAATAACCAAGTTATTATTTTTATTATCCCACATTTCATGTTTTTCCATTATTTGAATAAATAAATCAGATGAACATATTTTTTCAAGCCAATTTGTTAATTTGGAATAATGATTTTCAAACCATGAGTAATCAACATTAGCAAATTGCCGGACAAATGGAAATATCGCAACATCTGCAATACTAATATTATCTCTTAAGATGTATTTTTTATTACCTAGTTGATTCTCATAGTCAGATAGGATATCACCACACTTTTCTCTATAATATTCTTTAGAATATTCTGGATGTCTATCATGATATTTGTATTTATCTAACCACTTTTTAAATGAAACATCATTTCTATTGATCAGCTCTAGTTCTTGTTCAGAATTTTCCATTAACCATGTTTGATTTAAATTATTTTTTAATGTCCACAACATTATTTCAAGACTTTCATCAATAACCAAGCCGTCTAGAGTAATTAATACTGGCACGGTTCCCTTTTTAGAGGCTTGATATAGTTCTTCTGGCCTATTTCGAAGAGAAATTTCTCTAATTTCTAGTTTCACATCTGTGTATGCAAGCGCCATCCTGGCACGAATTGCATACGGTCATCTTCGATATGAATATAAAATAGGATACTTCATTATTAATCAAGGTCGCAAGACATATCATCTCCACAGCACATAGGAGATTTTATTTTTCCACAACCATCTGGGCATTCAGAAACACCCACTGTTGTACCATCATCTTTAGTAATATGATTATGGACTAAATCTTTTTCACATTTAGCACACTTCATACCAGCGACACCCATTCCACAATTATTACATTTGTATTCAGACATGTTTACTCCTTTTGAAATTATTTAAAATTTAAAAATAAAAAAGCCTCTATGAAAGAGGCTTTATAATTCTCTGTTGTTTTGATAGAATTTGAAATTAGTTAGATTTTGTTAATTTAAAATAATATCCAGCAACAATATGATATCTTGAATATTGATAATGCTATCAGCGTTTAGGTCTGAGGCGAAAAATTGAGCATTGTCAGGGCTCTCTTGGCCTAATATATAACTAACAACTAAAATAATATCAAGTATATCAATAGATAAATCTTGATTAACATCTCCAGGGGTAATGGTTATACCTTCTCCTTTTGATAGATATATCTCATAATTACCATTTCTTTGATCAGACCAGAACACATACAAAGTATCACCATGCATATATATAGTCTGGTCCTTTTGAATATAATTAGTATCATCATTATTTATTTTTTGAATATTTTGCATTGTGCCAGTTTCAATATCTCTCATTCCATAGTATACATCCCAATTTCCACTAGCTTGATCAGCCCAAACAATGTGAGCATTACCATCAATTGCAACATAAGGATAGTTAGGGAATCCACTTGATTCAGTATTTAAATTAATTGGATTGGAGAAAACTATTTCATCCAAGCTTGATATATCTGCATATCCATTTTGAGTATGATAAACCGTGTACGCTACAGCTATATTATTATCTTTGATATCAATTGTAGGGCCGGAGGAGGGACAAAAGGTAACGTAATCATTGAAATTTGACGCCTGATAATACTCAGAAAAAGCGCTCTGACCATTTCTCTTAATCGCCAAGAAGGTATCTCTATTATTTAAAATATTATTTCGATATGCTAGATAGACATCACCATTGCTATCTATTTCTAAATCAGGTTGACAGCAATCGCATGGCTCCTGAGTTTCATCTACTATCCCAACTGGATAGCTATCATTGAAATAGATACTACCAGAAGGAGAAAATCGATATCTCACATCTTCTAAATGGTAATCAGCACCATAGTTAAAATAGACTATATGAAAGTTTCCAAATGCATCGGTTTCAATATCCTGGTACATATTTACATATGGAGTATCTGCAATTACGATTTCTTCTTCCCATGTTTCTCCATAGTCATAAGATACATTTAAATAAATTGAAGTTACCCCATTTCTATTGTCAGTATATGTTATGCACACCTTGTTTTCATGCGCAGCTACCTTTGGCCCACTTTGGCTATATGCTACTATATTATTATTAGTAAAATTTATTTGAGTTGGAGAGGAAAAAGATTCACCAAAATCATCAGATTTTGAGTACATAATATTTTTATCATTATAATTTTGACTTATGGAAACCCATACAAGGTGAATATAGTTATTGCTAATTGCAACTTCTTGAAATTTCTGATTATTTGAAGATTCGGTTAATCTTGTATTATCAGAGAAGCTATAGAATTGTGAGAATATCAAAGAAAAGAATAATATAGAAGGAATAAAATAATATATTTTCAAATTTTTCATGATTCTTTTAGGTTGTAATATTCTGAAATAATAGGAATAAGCGAAGCTTTAGAATCTTTATAGCAATTTTCTCCAATTTGCTTGATAAAGTTTACTTTTTCTAGAATTTCTTTAATATCAGATTTTGCATTTGCCACAAAAATTTTAATATTATCAGATTTTGCGCGTTTGATAAGGTCCTCTAGGGCATAGGCCCCAGATAAATCTATCATCGTAACACAGCTCATATCTACAATTAACATTTCATGCTTAGGAGACTCAGCATAGATCCTTATTAAAGACTCTGTTGATGCAAAAAACAAAGCCCCCTGCGGCTGAAGTACGGTAACTGGTAGCTCGGTAGATTTTCCGTTCGGAGCAAAATCTGATTTTGAAAAAGGGATAGTTTTATGGTGATAAGTTGAGCGTAGTTCTTTATAAAATCGTAAAAAAGCAAATACAACACCCACCGTGACTGCTACCATCAGATCCTCATAAACCGTAACAAATAGTACAATTATAAAAATCAATAAATCTGCAGTGGGAAGTTTTCTTAAAATAGGAAGAATCCGATAATCAAGAATATCAATACCTATTTTAAACAAAATAGCTGCCAAGCAAGCAGCTGGAATGGCAGCAACCAAAAATCCTAATCCTGATAATATCCCCAATAGTGTTAGTCCATGGACAATAGAGGCTAGAGGTGTTTTCCCTCCAAATTTGATATTGGCAACCGTACGCATAGTAGCTGTTGCGGTTGTCACACCGCCAAGCAGTCCTGCGGCAATATTGGCCATTCCTTGTCCGAAGGTTTCTCTATCGCTGCTGTGGTGTGTCCCAGTCATATTATCTGCCACTTTACAGCTCAGTAAGCTATCTAAAATTGCTAAGCCAGCTAGAGCCATCGCAGGGAACAGAAATTCACTTAATCGGGTTAAATCGGGGAGGTAAAAAGAAAAGATTTTAGCTTCTCCTGTCCCTCCCATTTTATCGCCAATATAAGGAATATTCAGATTCATAGAGTACGCGATAGCAGTTCCTACAATTAAAGCGACTAAAGGAGAAGGAATGCTTCTCAAAAATTCAAATTTCTTTTCAAGTGGAATCCACAAAAACAATATTAATAAAGAAGGTACCGCAACATACAAGGCTTCCACATTAATATTTTGAATGATATATGAAAAATTTTCAAATACTGCATGTATGTTTTTTTCAGTTTCTAAACCTACAAAGGCATTGATTTGAGTTAGTATCACAATCACGCCGATGCCACACATAAAGCCTGCGATGACAGGGTAGGGGGTATAATGAATAAAACGGGAAATCTTTAGCATAGAAATAGCTACTAAAATTAATCCACTTAAAAAGATAATAGAAAACGCTGCAACCAAATCAGGTTGATTTGTAGTGCCAATTACAAAAAGCCCCATAAAAGCAGCAATCTGAGCAGCTTTAGGTGCAGTAGGCCCACTTATCCCTACCATGCAACCACCAAACAATCCTCCGACTATTCCTCCAACTATTGCCCCCCAAATTCCTGCAACTGGACCTAGCTGAGATATCTCTCCAAAGGCAAGAGCCAGTGGCAATGCAATAACAGCAACAGTAATGCCAGATAAAATATCAGCGCTGATATTGGTGTGAAGTGTTTTGATATTTTTCCATGGATTTATTTCTTTAAGACTAGTTTTTATAAATCCAATCAAAGAATTACTCATAGTATAATTTACAAAACAAAAAAGTCTCTAAAAAAGAGGCTTTCTAAACCTAATGAATTATTTGTTATTTGCTTTTACAGCACTAGTTAATAGTCCAAAAAATAGAGCTAATTTAAGAGAAGTCAGCCATGAAATTTCAGATGCAATCAGACCCTGTTCTACAGCTCCAGGAAATAAATCAGGAATAGTCCATGCCCATAAGAATTTTATTAGGAAGAAGGAAAGAGCTACTATACCTAATCCTAAAGTAATAAGTCCAAATAATTTTGATTTATTCATTATTATCTCCTTCTTTTTAATATTATAATTTAGAGAATATTATATTATTACAGTGGCCAAAAATATACTATTAAAGGGGTCCCCAGTATAACAATAAGAATTTCTAGAGGTAGCCCCATTCTCCAATAATCTGAAAATTTATATCCTCCTGGACCTAATATAATAGCATTGCACTGATGACCGATAGGAGTTAGAAAAGCACATGATGCACCTACTGCAACAGCCATTAAAAATGGATCAATATTTACTCCTAAAGATATTGCAATACCCGCTGATATGGGAGCCATGATAAGAGCTGTAGCTGCATTATTAACTATATCAGAAAGACACATAGTTATAATCATAATTATAGATAAAATAGACCAAGCAGGCAACCCTTGGGTTGCACTTACTAAAAATGTCGCTAACAATTGAGAGCTTCCCGTTGTTTGCAAGGCATTACTAACAGGAATCATAGCTCCTAATAAAATAATAATTGGCCAATCTATTTCCTGATATAGTTGTCTCACTGGTAAAATCCCCATAAAAACATATAATAAAATCGCTATGATGAAAGCTAATGTTGTAGGCAATATTCCAAATATACTTAGTAAAATAGCTCCCAAAAATATAAATAAAGATGAACTAACTTTAGAAAAAATACCTATTTGCATATCTCTTTGTTCTAGTGGCAGTAGGCGAAGCAAGTTTATATTATTTTCAAGATTATCAGCATTCCCTTGTAGTAATAATACATCACCTATGCGAAATTTAACTTCTCCTAAACGCTTACGTATTGGTTTAGCTTGACGAGCAATAGCCATAAGTACTAAAGAATTTGATGTACGTCTTCTTAAATAATTACGATCTCTATTCTCTAATTGAGACCCTGGGGTAATTAAAACTTCCTTAAATATAGTATTATCATCTTTCAGTTTATCAATACGCTCTCGCATTTTTTTAGTAAATCTTATACTATATTCATCCATCATTACTTTTAAATCAACGGGGTCTGCCTTAATTAAGAATCTATCTTCTTCTTGAATAATTTCGCTATTCTGTAGAGATTGGACTTCTCCTTTTTCATCT
>CAZHKH010000086.1:0-6566 GCA_964532515.1 uncultured bacterium | reverse complement strand
ATGTTCCTAAAATAATTCTTCTTTTCACTTCATCTCCAAAGTTTTTTGTTCTGGTTTTTTTATACATTTCAACTATTTCATCAGAATCAACTCTATTGCCATACAGTACACCATCATACCTTGATAAATTAGATGAGGCCTCAGCTGTTGTTAAAATATAATATGTACCTATACATTTTTTTGTTAGTGGTAAACTTATATTTTTAATTTTAAAATTATTTTGCTTTAAAAATTTTATTATTTTATTCATCTTATTCTTAACATCCAAATGAATTGAATCTGACATGTATTCCGCTGGAATTCCAACTACATATTTTTTTGTATCACTCGATGAATAGTTGAATTTTTCTACACTTTTTTTTGAGGTAGTATTGTCAAATTTATCATAGCCAGCAATACATTCAAAAGTTGTCGTTAAATCTTTTAATTCCTTTGATAAAATTCCTATTTGATCAAAGGATGATGCAAATGCAGACAATCCTTAACTAGATATACTACCATAGGTAGGTTTTAATCCATATTTTCCACAAAACGAAGCAGGTTGCCTAACTGAGCCACCTGTATCACTTCCTAATGAAATATCAACTAAATTTGAAGCAACTGATGTAGCGGAACCTCCACTTGAACCTCCTGGAACATACTCATTATTAATTGGATTTTTACATGCTCCATAGATTGAATACTCATTAGAAGAGCCCATTCCAAATTCATCTAAATTTGTTTTTGCAACAATAATACCACCAGACTTTTCTATTCTAGAAATTACAGTTGCACTATATATAGATTTGTGATTTTTTAAGATGTCAGAGGCGCATGTTGTTGAATAGCCTTTTATATTTATATTATCTTTTACTGAAAATAGCTTCCCAAACAATGGAGAGGATCTTTGTGCATCAGAAAATGAATTTGCAATGTTCTTTGCGCTATCAGACAAATCTTGTGTTATACAATTAAGATCTTTTGTTTTATCTCTTGTTAATAAAAAATTCTCTAGCCTTTTATTGATAATACTCGTTGATGACATGATGAGATGTCTTTATTTTATTGAATCATCAACGTCATCAACAGCATCATTTACTTCTTTTTTAATATCTCTAGATGCATTCTTAAATTCTCTTAATCCTTTTGCTAAGCCTCTTGCAAGCTCAGGTATTTTTTTCCCACCAAATAATAATAAAACTACTACAAGAATTATTATTATTTGTGTGCTACCTATTCCCATAAAAATTTCTCCTTTATTTGATTATTATCTAAAATATCTTAAAAAATACCAAGAAATGATCATTCCTATCAAACTAACAACACTTATGTTAATATAAAAGCCTGTTTTAAATTTTATTACATTAAAATCAACCCATTTATCTGAGTCCCCCCAGCCAATAGATGTAGAATTTAAAAGAAAATCTTTTACTACGCCTTCAGGTAAAATAGTCCCGAATAATTGGCTTAAAGCTGTACCAACAATACATCCAAAGAATAATATGAAAAAAATTATTACAATTGATCTTTTATTATTTATTGCCATTTAAACTATACCTCTAACTATTGATTTAAATATAAGCGAACCATCATTTGACCCTAATATAGAATCAGAAGCTCTCTCAGGGTGTGGCATCATTCCTAATACATTTTTTTGTTTATTAAATATTCCAGCAATATCCATACATGAACCATTTGGATTTCCACCACCTAATTTACCATATGTGAAAGCAATCTGTTCATTGTCTTGTAGCTCTTTAATTAAATCATCTGATGCTGTATAATTTCCTTGTCTATGAGCTATTGGCATAAAAATTTCCTTATCTTTTGGAATTTGATTGGTAAATACTGTTCCATGATTTTTGGTAGATAAAGATATTTCTTTACTTTTGAATTTTACTCCTTTATTATTTATTAATGCACCTGGAAGCAAATCAGATTCAATTAAAATCTGGAATCCATTACATATACCAATAATTTTTTTTCCTTTTTTAGATTCAGATACAACAGCTTCCATTATTGGAGAAAATTTAGCAATTGCACCAGCTCTAAGATAATCACCATAAGAAAAACCACCAGGAATAATTATTGCATCATATTTAGATAAATTACTTTCTCTGTGCCAAACAAATTCTGGTTTTGCTCCTTCAATGTCTTCTATGACTTTATATGCATCATGATCACAATTAGACCCCGGGAAAACTAAAATAGCAAACTTCATTATTCCTCCAATTCAAAATGATATGTTTCTGTATTTGGATTTGCAAGTAATTTTCGACAAGATTCATCTGTAACCGCCTCAGCTTGTTCTTTTGAGATATTATCAAATGAAATTTCAATATATTTACCTATTCTTAAATCTTTAATTCCATCTATCCCCATAGAATCTAGTGCTCCGCCTACGGTTTTTCCTTGAGGGTCCAGGATACCTTCTTTATAACTAATATAAACTTTAGCTTTCATTTATTTTCTCCTTTAGCAAGCCCTTATCCTTTAAATTATTTACAATTCTTGTATGTACATCTCCTAAATTGGGATCGAAATCACTACCAGTTAATACTTTATACAGCTCCATATATTTCTCTGATAATAATATTCTAATATCATCTGATAACTCTGGTGGAGTACCCTCTCCCGAAAACCCTTTTTCAATTAACCATTGTCTTATGTTCTCTTTATCTAACATTAGCTGATTTTCTCCTTTAGAAAATCTGGATTCATATTCATCTTTAATCCAGTATCTGCTTGAATCAGGGGTATGTATTTCATCAATAACATAGAGTTCATCTCCAACCATCCCAAACTCATACTTTGTATCAACTAAAATCAATCCTCTTTTGCTTGCCCACTTTTGCCCCTCAGCAAATAGTTGTAAAGCATATTTTTCTGCTTTTTCATAAATATCTTTATCTACTAATCCTGAAATTATATTATCCTTAGTAATTGGGGCATCATGCTCACCATACTCTGCTTTAGTAGTAGGAGTGATAATAGGTGCATCAAATTGTTGATTTTTTTTCATTTCAGAAGGAATTTTAAATCCATATTCATCATCTATTCCCTTTGAATAGTCTCTCCATAGACTTCCAGTTATATATCCTCTAATAATTATTTCAACGGGCAATGGTTTAGCTCTTAATGTTAAAAGTACTTGAGGGTCTGGGTCATCTATATAATGATTTGGAGCAATATGTTTTGTTTTTTCAAACCAAAATTTTGCTATTTGTGTTAATACTTCACCCTTAAAAGGTATAGTTCCCAATATGTGGTCAAATGCAGATACTCTGTCTGTAGTAACCATAACAATTTTATCATTTAAATAATAATTTTCTCTAACCTTCCCAGAATAGTTTTCATCACCTAGATCAGCATCAAATGATTTTAATGTGTGGTTTAATTGATCTTTTATATAGCTCATTATATTCCCAACCTTTCATATACTTTATTAATATTGATTAAAATTTTTGATAAATCAAATAATTTATCAAGCTCGTCTTCTTTAATATATTCCATTATTTCTTTATCTGATTTTAAAAGTGTATTAAAATCAATTTTTTCTCTCCATACTCTCATTGCATTTTTCTGGACAAGTTCATAAGCCTTTTCTCGTGTCAGTCCCTTTTTGATTAGCAATAATAAAACCTCTTGACTGAAAATTAATCCATTAGTAAGGTCAATATTTTTTTTCATGTTTTCAGGATACACTAAAAGGTTATTCATTAAACTTGTCATCTTCATTAACATGTAGTCTACAACTGTAGTTGAATCAGGAAAAATAACTCTTTCGATTGAAGAATGAGAAATATCCCTTTCATGCCATAATGCAACATTCTCCATAGCTGTATGTGCATTCCCTCTTAATAATCTAGAAAAGCCCGTTAATCTTTCAGTTAGTATTGGATTTCTCTTATGCGGCATTGCAGACGAGCCCTTTTGTCCTTTTGAAAAAAATTCTTCAGCTTCTAATACCTCTGTTCTCTGCATATGTCGAATTTCAACTGAAATTTTTTCGATTGTACATCCAATCATCGCTAACATATTTAAATAAAATGCATGTCTATCTCTTTGAACTACTTGATTAGAAACAGATGCTGGTTTTAAACCTAATCTTTTGCAAACTCGATCCTCTACTTCTGGATCTAGATGCTGATATGTGCCAACTGCTCCTGAAATTTTTCCTGTAGAAATAGTTTCTAATGCTAATTCCCACCTTTCTATATTTCGCTGAATCTCTTCACTCCATAATGCTAATTTTAATCCAAATGTAATAGGTTCAGCATGAACGCCATGGGACCTTCCTATTTGAAAAGTGTTTTTATGTTCTTTCGCTTTTTCTCTAAGACATAGTTTAAAATTTTTAAGTTTTTTAAGTATAATTTCTCCAGCTTGCTTGCACTGCAGTGCCATAGAAGTATCGAGTAAATCTGAAGATGTCATTCCCATATGAATATATCTAGAGTCTGGCCCTATATTTTCTGCTAAATTAGTTAAAAATGCTATTACATCATGGTTCGTCGTTTCTTCTATCTCTAGAGTCCTTTCAACAGAAAAATCTGCTTTAGATTTTATTATTTCAAAAGACTCCTTTGGTACAATACCATCTTCAACTAAAACTTCAGTTACAGCTAATTCCACTTTTAGCCATGTTTCATATTTATTCTGATCAGACCATATTTTATTCATATCAGGTGTTTGATATCTTTCTATCATATTAGTTTTTATCCTTTATTGTATGGATCTATTAATCTCAATTTGAACTCAATAAAATTATTATTTCTTATGATTATTAATTTAACTTCATCATTAGTTTTAAAGTATCCTTCCTCCAATGCTTCTTCTATATCAATAATTGAATTTACTATTTTATCGTTTACTTTATAGATGATATCTTTTAGTAAAATTCCTGCATCTTCACCTGGGGATTCTCTTTCAACATCAGTGACAATTACACCATTGTTAACTTCAATATTAAAGTAATTCTTATATTTTTCATCGATTTCTCTAATAGTAATGCCAGTAAACCAGGTTCTATCTACTTTTCCCTTTTCTTTTAAATCCTTTATAATGTTTTTAACTCTGCTAATTGGGATAGAGAAACCCATCCCTTTGGAATTATTTGATTCTGTTACAATAAAGGTGTTGATTCCTATTACTTCCCCTAAAATATTCATTAATGGTCCACCACTGTTTCCTTGATTTATAGAAGCATCTGTCTGTATCATATTTTGGTAAACATGACCCGATTTTCTTAGTCCAAAATTAACATTTTTACCACTAATAATCCCAATAGTTGCTGTAGGTTCTTTTGAAATAGAAAATAAATTATGAGGATTTCCAAGTGCAATTACCGTTTGGCCACGAACAACCTCTTTTGAATAATCCAATTTAACAAAATTTAAACCCGTTTTGTTTATTTTCAATAAAGCAATATCTGTCAATTTATCTATTCCAATAATTTGAGCTAAATATTTTTCTCCACCTGATATGGTTATAAATAGCTCATTCAAATTTCCAAATTCTATAACATGTGAATTTGTTATGACATACCCATCTTCGCTAACAATTATTCCTGAACCAAAGCCTACTTGCTGTTTGCTATCTATTGGTTCAATGCTTATGCTTACAACACATGGAGATACCTGCTTGATTGAATTTATAATTAAATCCTCTTCAGTTAAATTTTTATCGACACATGAAAACATAAATATTAATAGGGTGATTTGTATAATTCTAATCATAATAAATTTTTTCTAAATACAAACCTTTTGATGGAGCCTTGAAAATCATTTTTCGATCTAATCCATCAATCATAGATTTAAAATCTTCAGTTGATAAAATATTATTTTTTGATATTTCTATCATTACACCTACTAAATATCTAACCATGTGATGTAAAAATCTATTAGCTTTGATGGTATAATCAATTTTATATCCATTAATTTTCCACTGAGAATCATATACATGACATCTTTTATTTTCTAATTCATCATTTTTTTTTGATAACTGCGTAAAATCATGCTCACCCAATACTAGTTTAGAGCAATAATGCAATTTATCTATATCTAAATTATCATCTAAGTTCCAAACATAATTACGATTAACTGGAGAAAAGGATGTTCTTATCTTATATTTATACTTTCTTTTAACCGCTGAGAATCTAGAATGAAATTCTTGAATTGCTTCTTTACATTCACTTATATATATGTCATTTCGAAGATTTCCATTTAAAGCATCTTTTAATTTTTCTGGTTCCATCTCTGTATTAATCTTAATGTTCGCTGTTTGCTCCAATGCATGAACTCCTGAATCGGTTCTTCCAGCTCCTATTAAGTTTATATTATTATCTTTGAAAATTTTTTTTAAGGCATCTTCAATGTCACCCTGAACTGTACGTCCTTTTTTCTGAATCTGCCATCCATACAGGTCAGAGCCATCATATGCTATCGTCATTTTAAAGTTCTTTAGTGACAATTTTCCTTTAGGTTTTAGAAACCTAAATTTAAAGATTTTATTTAAATAAAGTAATTAAATTAGAATTGATTCTAAACAAAAAGCGGGGTTTGCATAAACCCCGCTTTTATTATTTC
>CAZHKH010000085.1:0-6592 GCA_964532515.1 uncultured bacterium | reverse complement strand
AAAGTTCAAGCCACGCTTCACGGGCAAACGCTGTTCCAGATGGAAGATTGTGTCCGGTTAAATTATTAATGGAAATGGGTATAAAAAGAGAGTCATTTCCAAATCTAATGCTATCAAGTGTTCCAGTCTGGGGATTAATGTATTCAAAATTAATATCAACAGATTGACTTAGTAAATTTAAAACCTCGTGGTACTGATTTGAGGATTCATCTACTCCATCGTAAAACAATAAGTCAACACCTGCAAAGTAATGGCTACTATGACCATCTGATTGCTTTGGCATATGACAGTTCTGACATGATGGCCCTCCCATTGATAACCCAGGATGCTCATCCCACTCTGAAAACGTCATTTCAATTGGCATTCCTCTAATAGATTGATTGTGACATGGATTGCAAGAATTAGATAAATTAAATAGTGGTAAATATAATGATTGGTGAAATGAATTGGTATCTGGAGATTGAATAGATCCATACTTTATGTCTTCTCCAGGGTTTAGATAGTATTGAGCAACAGCAGCTATATGATCTTGAGTATGGACACTGGGAGATTTATTCACCATTGTATGACAGATATCACATGACACGCCCTCTTTAATTATATTTGGAAGACTTGGATCATTTGCATTTTCCACACCATCTAAATCATAGCCAGAGACAAATGCTGCTGGAGCATGGCATTGGACACAAAAATTGATTCCAGTAATGGGGCGATATTCTTTTTCAGCATTCCACATATTTAAAAATATAGGATCAGAAAAAGCATGTGCGTGGAATGAAGATGACCACTCTTCGTAGTGCTGAAGATGACAATCCATGCACTGTTCTGCTGATTGAAAATCTTCTATAATAATATCTGTATTAAGGATGTTCCCTGAAAGAGAATCTAGAGTATACTCTTTGTATGATAAATAATAATCTGAAGAGTCATCATCGGTAATAATGTCTCCCTTCTCTTTGCAAGAAAATAAAATAAAAATAATTGATATTAATCTAATAATTAATTTCACAGTATAATTTAATAAAACTAATTATTTTATTCTATTTTACTGAGTAATTGCAATTCCAGATAAGGAGCCCATATCCATTCCCATGCCATCCATCATCATACCCACTCCATCAATGGTGTTTAATAAGGAACCAGATAAAGCATCAAACACATATATAGAACCATTACCCCTACTTGACACATACACTCTACTTCCATCTGATGAAACGGTTATACCATGAAGAGTTTCAAATGATGCGTCCGTTGTGGTCCACTTTTCAGATAGTTCACCATTTTCATTATAAGAAAGGCATGATAATCCAGCTGATCCAGGAGTCTCGCTGTCACCAGATAAAACTACAAAAACCTCACTCTGGGTTGGTGATGAAACAATATGCCAAGGTTTAGATGCGATATCAAATTCATATACACTTTGTTGATTAAAATTACTTAATCCCCATGATTGGACCTGTCCATTTATATCTGCAGTCATGCTGCCTCTACATGAGAAAAACATAAAATTATCTTTCTGGGTTGCATCTAATGGAAAAAGCTGATTTAATTCAATAACAGCAGACTCACCCTCATTAAATGGATATGCGGAGGGTGTTATTGTAGCATTGTCAAGGCGAGTCATGCTAAACCAATCAGCCGTATGACTTGCCGTTACTAGGCTTGTACCTCTAACGGTATTAAAATCAATTGATATTGCGTGAGGGTTAGGAAACTCTAATATACTCTCTGATGCAATCAAATTGATTGTTCCTGCATCTATAAGCTCTCCGCTTGAATAATTAAGAGAATATAACTCGTCATTCCCACCTTCCATCATTCCCATGTCCATCATTTGAGAAACATAGAGCATTTCATTGTTTTTATCTACTGCAAGAAGAGCGGGTGTGCTGCCCGACCCCAAATGAATTTTGCTTATAAGTGTATCTTCATCTAAATCATACATCCCAACATATCCAGATTGAAATGCTGTTACAAACCAATATCCATTTAATTCATCGATAGCAACAAAATGTGGAACCTCCATCATGCCCATATCCGTATCTGAGAAGTCAATATCTACCGCTGTAATTTGACTAAGGTTATCTGTGGTTGCATCTAAAACAACCACCCTATCTGACCCTTGGTCGCAAACATATATTTTAGAAATTTCAGGCTCTGGAGATCTGACTGGGTCTTCGCATGAAAACACAAATAATAATGATAACATAAAAAATATTTTTACCATAAAATCCTCTTTTATAATTGTATAGTTATATGAAATAGAAAAAAAATCTAACTAATTTTAGATGATTAATGAAATATAATCAACACTTAAAATGTTAAATTTTGTACAAACTAAAAATTAACTTCTAAGGATTCTTCTATGGTCCAGTAATTTAGATCCAATGGATATGAAAGGGCATCGTTTAAATTATAGCTATCAATAGATATACTGCTTTCTGGGAGGGTAATTATCGCGACAGAATCACTCTCATTAATTATAAATGTTATATTAACAATTCCTCCAAACCCCTGGCTAAACGATTCTCCATCTACTTCAAGAGAATTATTATTTATTATATTGTGAGTAAACTCTAAGCTGATTTCACCTTGATTATCATTAGATAGTAAGTCAACCTGATAATTGGTTTGATCAAAATAATCAAGTATCTCATATTGGCTATAAGAAAGAACCTCCGGATCATAGCTTATCATATTCTTAAGTTTTGATATTTTAGGAGCATCATCAACCTGCAGAGATATCGTTATAGAATTTTCATCAGACTGACTCTCTTCCTGCAGCCTTAAAACGGGGTCATGAGGAGAGCCTACCACTAAAGGGTATATATCCCATCCATTAATAGAATGCTCCTCTGGAAGAGCGTTCTCTTCCTGAAATTCAAGTGCTTTAATTATATCTACATTAAATATTGTAGATGTGAGAATTCCAGATAGATAAAATTCACATACTCTTCCTGTCCCCCAGGCATTTCCACCATTATTTTCAGGAGAAGGAATACCCAATCCACCATCAAAATAAACTTCTAAGCCATCATCCCAAGCTAAATTTCCATTTTCATCCTCAAAATTTTCTCCAAAATCATATTGATTATTTCCATTTTCATCTTCATATTGCTCAGGGGTACCTATAACTGTGGTATCAATTTCAACACTTCCAACAGGATGGGGAACTGGCGCATCATAAACGCCATTTGCATTTATATCTAAATATTCATCTTCTTCATCAAAAATTCCATTAGAATTCACATCTGTAGTGATGGGGTCACCCGAAGTTGAAAAAAATGATGGAAAAATTTCATAATTAAACCCATTTCCATTTAGAGAAAAAATTGTATGATCAAAATAAATTTGAAAATCAAGAAAGTATAAATCTTGCATATTATAAAGCTCCAGCCCAAGCTCTATATTGATAGAATCTCCAATGGCTTTATCGAGCAAATCAGATTCATTTAATATGACAAGTCTTACCTCTGGAGGGTTAGATTCCCAGCTAAATGAGCCCTCTTCACAGCTTGTAGATATGATAAATACTAAGAGTAAAAATGGAAATAAAGATTTCATAATTACGGTTACTTTATAAGCATCAACTTGTTAAAAGCAATTTCTCCAGTTGAAAGCTCAAAAGAATAAATATAAATTCCAGAGGGCTGACCCTTAGCATTCCATGCAAATGGAGTATCTCCATCATAAATACCTGGGTCCATTGAGAGTACTGTCTGATTATGTACAAGCTTACCTTCAATATTAAATATTCTTAGTGTTACATTGGCCTCCTTGCTTAAATCAATTGGAAATTGAGTTGAAGGATTAAATGGATTTGGGTAATTTTGATAAACCTTAAATCCATCAGGAATAAAATCAGATTCGATTTCTATATCAAGTAAGTCAGCTAGGTACTCAATTGCTTCTTGATTATCAGAATCATATGGATAATTTTCAATAATATAGTTATACATTACTTCGTAATTATCTCTAAATAAATCAATATTATAAGATAAGCAGTCAGGAGTTTCTCCATTTGGACCCCAAGGATAGTAATAGTTTTCACTAACTTCTTTTCCCCAATTAAGTAGAACAGCAGAAATATCTCCACTATTCACAATTGCATCACCATCAGCATCCGCAAACATGACGCAAGAACTGCTTGCCTGATCTCCATTTGGATCATACCAATAGTCATCCTGTGCAAATTGTGGAAACCATAAGATGCTTGCTCCATTACGTTCATTATCAGTATAATAATTCCAGAATTCTGCTATACCATCTAAATCAAGTTCATCAACCAAACCATCTCTGTTTACATCTCCCGCATAAAGCTGAAAAAAGCAACTTCCATCATCAAAAAGAGCATCATCTTCATGATTATCTGCGTGAATATCTGTACAACCAGAACATGAATAATTTGAATGGTAATCTTGTAGATTTTCATCTAAATCAGCAACGTAACATTGTCCACAGACATCCACCCCATTATCATGAGAATAATTATAATCTGACTCATATCCAACATATGGTCGACATCCTTCATCAATAAAAATAATAGTATCTTCAGCAGCAAATTCTGTTAATGGTTCAATCGTTAAACTCAACTCTGGTCCCCATCCATAATTTTCTTGAATGCAATCAATAGATAATGGAGCATCTGGAGAGCATGTCTCTCTACAATCAGGGCCAACTCCATCGCAAGTACCACAGTCATCTACCTGATTTGATGTACAATTAACATGAGGGTCAAAAGTATGGTTATTGGGATCTATAGAAATGATATTCCCACCATCAGGACATAATAATTCGTGTGTTTCATCTCCATCAACAGGCATTCCACAAACAGACTGATAATTTTGATTATCTGCTAATCCATCCAAATCACAATCTGGATACCAGTCAAGCTGAGATGTTGGTCCGAAACAAAGTCCTGTGCAATCAAAAGCACTTCCTTCCATATCCCAATTTGTAAGTGAATCGCATTGACCATCTATTACAGTTCCTTCACAGACAGAGTTCCCATCACAAAGCTGACAATCATCAAGGGTGCCATCGCAATCAAGATCAAGGTCATCAACATTGCCTGCAAATCCATCTGGCCTATGACATGCCATAGCCGTACAGGTACCATCTTCAAAAGTACCTCCGATAGCATCGCATTCTTCAAAATTTGAACCAAAATTTTCTCCATACCCATCATTATCACTATCTATCCACCACATTGGAAATTCCCCATCATCATTAGGTATACAACAGCCATCAAAACTATCTAATTCTGAATCTCCAAAACATACACCAGCGCAATCCAAATAATAATTGTATTCAAAATTTGTATTTCCACCCGTACATAAAGCACAATCATCCCAATCTGCAAGTCCCCAAATTTCACCGGCACAATCCTGACCTATGTAATCATAGGTTGCATTGCCCCCTATCTGCCATGTCCTGGGTATCCAAACATGCTCTACTAATTCAGGTGTCTGAGTCTCTTCGTTGTATGTAAAGAAATTTGTTCCCGCACCATTTACTCCAGGTATAACCTCATCAAATGTGAGATAATATGGATCTGAATCATCTAAAATTGTATTATAAGTAGCTACAATGGAAAGAAACTCTCCATCATTCGTTATCGGGATTACATCACCATCAATCCCTCCACCATAAAAGTAATTTTCAAGAATATTTATATTATCAGATCCAAAATATGACCATGCCATGCAATCTGGCAGAATTGATGTGGAGTTTGCGGAAAGAACATTCTCAAACCCTTCCAAAGTAAAGCTATAGCTATAGATAGGCACAGAGGTAGTAATAAATATTTTTACTTCAGCTTCTCCATCTTGAAGTTCTACTGCCCCTGTTGTAACTTCCTCAACCCATATAACTACTTCTTGCGCACCTAGCGTCCCTAAACATAGGGGGAAGCATAATAATATTGTTAGTAAATTTTTAATAATAATATTCCTCTTAATTGTCATCACTATAATTTCTATAAAATATATCTATTATTATGTGAATTAAATCACATACTCTCACCCATTATAAAATTAGACATATCCTTATAAAAAATAACTATTTATTTCAAATTAAACAACAGAACTATGAAATACCTATTTATCAAATATCATAGTATCATTTTTAAATGATTTGAATTCAAGAGCATTTCCACTAGGATCTTTGATGAACATGGTGCTCTGTTCACCTGGGGAGTTTTTAAATCTAGTGTTTGGCTTTATAGTAAAATTAATTTTTTTTGATACTAAATCATCTCTTAACTTTTCCCATTCTGATGGAGTGAGAATTACTCCAAAATGCCTTACTGGGACATTGTGCCCATCAACTTCATTTGAATAATTAATTGATGACTCTTTGCATAAATGTGCGACAATCTGATGACCATAAAGATTAAAATCAATCCAATCTGCAGATTCTCTGCCAATCTTGCACTCTAATATATCTGAGTACCAAAGCCTTGCTTCTTCTAAATCTCTAACAGGAAAGGCTAGGTGAAATGGTCTTAATGTCTCTGACATAATATCTCGTTTTAAATTATTAAAAAATAATACTAATATATTATTCCTAGATAGTTATATTTCTAATTATA
>CAZHKH010000084.1:0-6594 GCA_964532515.1 uncultured bacterium | reverse complement strand
GTACTGGTCGAGTGTCAAAATTGGCATAAACGACGATAGTCTTGGGAGCTCCAGCATCATAGTAACCCCATAGACCCGGCAGTCCTCCCGTTTGTATTACCTCGGCCTCATGAAATCCTACATCTTTATGTATCTCGTTAATAATCTCAGCACATTCTTTTACACCATGATCCTCTGTGGATACACTCGGTTGTCTAATAACCCTCTGAATCCTCTCTATGTGCCTCTCTTTATTTTGATTTAAATATACTTCTAGTTTTTCTAAACCTGCTCCTATGGGCATGGTCCCTCCGTTAATAGGATTCTTATAATCTGTAGGCAGTATATTAGTCCTCTTTTCACTGGTCAAACAGATAACCATTGATGATTACATTTGTGCTACCTAAATAATACTAAGGTCTTCTCCGTTGACCAATTCAGCCGAGGTAAGTGTATTAACTAAAAGCTGTGCTATGGTCATTGGTCCAACACCTCCTGGAACCGGCGAAATTGCCATAACTTTATCAGCCACATTATCGAAATCCACATCGCCCACCAACCTATACCCAGTCTTACGTGTTTTATCTTCAACCCTATTTATCCCGACGTCTATGACGATGGCACCACTACTAACCATATCTGCTGTAATCGCATTAGGAAAGCCTACAGCAGCCACTAAAATATCTGCCTGAGTGGTAATGTAAGACATGTTTTGGGTACCCGTGTGACAAACTGTGACGGTCGCATTTGCACCCTTTTGCTTTTGTGCCATCATTATGGCCAAGGGTTTACCCACTATGTTACTACGACCACAAATGACCATATGCTTCCCATTTGGATCGTAGCCATTTCTAACCAGCAGTTTCTGGATTCCACCTGGAGTAGCGGGAAGGAAGTTAGATTGTCCTTGGCTGAGTAGTCCCACGTTAACAGGGTGTATACAATCTACATCTTTCCCAGGATTTACGGACCTTAGTGTAAGGCCTTCATCAATATGTTTGGGCAATGGCAATTGAACTAAAATGCCGTGAAATTGATTGTCTTCATTTAGTCTCGTTATAACCGAAAGAAGCTCATTCTGTGTAGACAATTCGGGAAGTCTTATGGTTTCTGCATACATCCCTACTGCTGCGCAGGCTCTTTCTTTGTTACGAACATAAACTGCTGATGCCGGGTCATTGCCCACAAGAACAGCCGCTAAACCCGGCGTTGTTCCAGTGGAAGCTTTCAATCTATCTACAGCTATTCGCACTTCATCCTTAACTGCCGCGGCCGTAGCTTTACCGTCAAGAATTATTGGCATACCTACCTCCAATGCTACAATAGTAAATGCCTGGATTTAGTCCTGCAAGTTAGACACTGTTATCCAAGCAACTCTATAATGAAACGCAACGAAATGGAAACCGATATTTCTTTACTAGGCCAAGTTTTAACTACAGGTGTAGATATTATTGAGATAGACCGAATTCGGCACTCAGTCGAACGTTGGGGAGAAAGATTTCTAGCCCGGATATATACTAAGGAAGAACTCGATTACTGCAGAGGTAGAATTCCAAATTTAGCTGGGCGTTTTGCAGCCAAAGAAGCTACTATGAAAGCCTTGGGAACAGGGACGATAGGAGTAGGTTGGAAAGAAATAGAAATAGTAAGATTAAAAGGCCAATCTCCCTTTTTGAAATTACATGGAAGAGCCTTCGAAAAAGCTAAGTACCTAGACTTAAAACAATTAGCTATTAGTATATCCCATTCAAAACACTATGCAGTTGCTACGGTCGTCGGCATACGACGGGTGGGTCATTGAAAATCGTATCAGTCCAAGAAATGCAATGGCTAGAAGATTTCGCAGTAGCTGATGGATCCAGTACGGACCAGCTTATAGATATGGCAGGAAACTCAATCGCCAAAGTAATCAGGTGTATTCTAGGACGGGTTGCCGAACGAAAAATACTATTTCTAATTGGTCCAGGGAATAACGGTGGTGATGGCCTTGTTTCAGCCGGCATTCTATCCAAATGGGGTGGGAAAGTAACCGCATATGTTCTAGCAAACAGGGCTAGAAATGACGTTAGAGTCGATCAAGCTACAAACGAGCAAGTAACTGTTGTCAATGTAGAACTTGATCCAGGATTAAAAAAGCTTGCGCTAGAAATACAACGCTCAGATATTATAGTTGACGCTGTACTTGGTACTGGACAAAATCGCCCTTTGACAGGGGTCATAAAAAAGACAATGAGTATGCTGGTGGGCCGCAAAGGACTGTTAGCGTCAGTGGACATCCCAACAGGAACCAACGCAGACACAGGAATCAGATCTGCCTCTTCTCCTAAACCCGACATAATTCTGGCCCTCGGCAATCCTAAAATCGGATTATTCAAAATTCCACAAATAACCAATTTGGGGACAATCAAAGTCTTGGATATAGGTCTAACTTCTGTAGCAGATCGTTTCATTAGATCACAGCTTTTGGACGATTATTGGATTAAAGAACATCTCCCAAATAGACCGGTTAATGGCCACAAAGGAACCTTCGGACACGCATTAATTATCGGTGGATCAAAAAATTACCCTGGAGCCGCATGTCTGGCTGCAAAATCTACCATACGTTCTGGCACAGGCCTTGTAACGTTAGCCTTCCCAAAAACGATACAGCCGCTTTTGACAAAGAAATTAACTGAGGCTATACAATTTCCTCTTGACACAGACAGTACTGGAGGCTTGACCAGAGAAAGTGCAGCATCGTTAAGATTAGCCTAGAAAAATACAGTAGTATAGCAGTGGGTCCTGGAATGGGATTTTCGATTCCTTCGTCACGATTTATGGAAGAACTTTTTTTCAAAGGACCCTATTACGGACGGACATTGGTTATAGACGCGGATGGTTTAAACAATCTTAATTATATAGACAACTGGTACAATAGGGCTCGATTTTCTCTAGTTCTCACCCCTCATATCGGCGAAATGGCCAGACTGACAGGTTTGTCAGTTGATGAAATTAAGGATAACCGTATTGAAATAGCGAGGATCTGGGCCAAATTATGGAAAGCAATCGTGGTTTTAAAAGGAGCTTACACAATTGTCGCCACTCCCAGGGGGAATGTGTTTGTAAACCCGTATGCTAATCCAATATTAAGTACTGGTGGTACCGGTGACGTCCTAACTGGTATTATCTCGGGCCTTATCGCCCAGGGGCTTTCTGGAGAGGACGCTTCTTGTTGCGGTGTATATATACACGGACTGGCTGCAGAAGAGATAGGTAAGCAAATTGGAGATCGTGGCCTTATCGCAACCGACATCGTAGAAGACATTCCAAATACAATAAAAACACTAATAAATAAGTAATTTCAGGAGACTTCAATGGAACTAGGATTGAGGAACAAAATAGCTCTAATTACAGGGGGTAGCAAGGGCATAGGGAAAGCGACGGCCTATCGCTTGTCCCTTGAAGGCGCCAACGTCGCTATTTGTGCCCGAAATCAGGTTAATCTACTCAAGGCTGCTGGAGAAATTAGAGATCAAACCAAAGGGGTAATCTTGCCAATCGTGAGTGACGTTTGTAGGCCCGATGATGTGAGCGAACTTGTAAAGATCACTACAGAAAAACTTGGGGGAATCGATATTCTGATCAACAATGCAGGGACCTCATCTGCTATGCCATTTGAAAAAGTGAATGATGAAGAATGGATACATGATTTAGATTTGAAACTCTTTTCCGCGATAAGACTTATAAAGGCTGTCCTGCCGTACATGCGAAATGCAGGGGGCGGTAGGATAATCAATATAACCACTCCGGCTGGAAAGGCACCGGGTCCATCATCAACTCCTACATCAGTAAGTAGAGCGGCAGGCATTGCACTCACCAAAGCTCTCTCCAAAGATCTAGCAAAAGATAATATTTTAGTTAACACAGTGTGCATTGGTCTTATCAAGAGCGGGCAGCACGAGGATAGGTATAAAAAAGCTCTGGAGACCGAACCAGAATTAACCATAGATGAATATTACGAAAGGCTGGCGCGAGGTAGAGGCGTCCCACTGGGACGTGTGGGAGAGGCTACAGAAGCCGCTGACGTAATAGCATTCCTAGCATCTAGTAACTCCAGTTACATTACTGGAACCTCAATAAACATCGATGGTGGCACCTCAGCAGTAATCTAACTAATGATTTTAATACAGTATGCCCTGCTAGATTAATTCTCGCGCTCAAGCTGGATAATACGACCTCCAGGATTAACGTAGCAACCTTATTACAGCCGATCTCAACAATATCATTCTGCCATCTACCGGCCGAAGAGACATTCCAAGTTTTCCATCTCTACCAATATATGCCTTTTCACTATAGTCCGTTGAAACAAGTCTGAGCCAATTTAGCTATAAGATGTGACGCGGCAGCAAATCCTGGGCTCCCATCATCCATTACATCTGGAACATCTTCAGTAAACACCGATAAAATAAAGCTGGGTCTATCGTTTCTATAAATGATACCCGCATCATTATAATTTCTGGCGCCAGTCCCAGTTTTATGAGCAATTTTTGTTCCTAATGGCAACAGAGCAGGTAGTCGTGTCTTAAGTTTCTGCCAACTCAAAATATCCAAGGCAAGCCTACACAAATCCGGTGTACAACCCATCGCCATCGCTGTCTTCTCATCTTCAGAGCCTTCTAATATTCTCGATAAAAGAAGCCCTATATCATTAGGAGTGGTAGCATTTGTGTAATCCACGCTGTGGTTCTTTGCAAGAGGCAGAGGTGGGAAACTGTGTCTATGTGTCGTTCCGACCATACCAACGGATTGAGAAAATTCGTTTATATTGTCGAGCCCCAACATGTCTGCTATGGGTCCGGTGCAAGTGTTGTCACTTACAATGATCATCATTATCAAACCATCCCTCAGGGATATGGAAAAGTCTGGGTTGAGATGTTGGAAACATCCTGAATCGTTGTTTTGATATTGTTCTTCTATTTTCAATCGTTGTCCCAAAGACAATTCCCCACGATTAACAGACCGCAGAGCTGTCATCAATATTGCAATCTTCCTGACACTAGCGGATGGGACTACGACATCACCTAATCTGGTAAAAACTGACCCGGTATTAATGGACTTCAGGAACCAACCTGTGTGAAAAGCTACTGAATCGCACTGCTGGTTTAATTCTTTTATTAAAGCATTCATTTTAGACTCTCCAATCATCCAACAGATGGTTTAATATGATCATTTTTCGTATTAGTTTACCTGATGCTACTACAAACAAGAATAATTGTAGAATCAATTACCTTTTCCTTACGATTTTCCTCACTGGAGGAACGGCACATAATGAGGCGATCACTGAAACACCTGGTAAAATCACTAAAGCTAGTAAAGCTATTTCATGCGAACCCATCAAATCTGAAAGCACCCCAAATGGTAGTGGACCTATTGCTGAAGAAGTAACCATAGCAGTAGTTGCCAAACCTCTTATGCTACCTAAATGCGCCCTGCCAAAATAATTGGCCCAAATAACATTATTGGTCGTCATATTAATTCCAATTGCAAGTCCAATTAGACCTCCATAGACGAACGCTTGCCATGGTTCAGATAGAATAAACAATATCCACAAAATACTCAGACCTATAGTCGCTTGCCCAATAGATAGAACAAATCGACTGGGAATTCTGTCACAAAGCAGCCCAGCAATAACATTTCCCAAAAGAACCAATGGAGCCATAGTTGAGAGAACAAGTGCAGCAAGTCTAGGATCCAATCCTCGTCCTACAATAATCGATTCATTGTGAAATATTAGAGCATTAAAGCAAATTGGAATAGATAGATTGGCTACAACCAAGAGCCATAAGGCTCGAGTTCTAACAGCCTGTTTAAGAGTCCACTGTGGTTCGTCTAGTGCCTCATTCTGATTAGGTAGTACCCTAGTAGGGCTATCCCCATCTGGAGATAGCCCCATGGATTCTGGAGATCTACGTACTAAGGCAATTGATGGGATGGTCAATACCAAAAGAATGGTAATTCCTAAAATGGTCCAGGCGTCTCTCCAATCATAGCGATTAATAAGAAAATCGTTTAATGGAGGAAAAATAGCCTGACTTGCAACCATCCCCAGACCAGCAATAGCCATAACTTTACCACGTTTTCGCACAAACCAAATTGCAAGAAGTGTGGGGGGTATAAGAATCATAGCTCCCTGACCAAATGTTCTAAGTAAGACAACAGCAAAATAGAACTGTGTTTCGTTTTGTACTTGGCCCATGGCTATAACAGCAAGTCCGAATATCAGCGCCGCCCCCGAAAGAACGACACGCGACCCTAATCTATCAAGAATTAGACCTATAAAAAACACCGTTGCTCCAGCCGTCAACGTTCCAGCCGTATATAGAGCCGCGATTAGACCCGATGATAGGCTAAGACTATCTTTCATTGGTTCCACAAAAACCGAAACTGAGTGGGTTTGACCTGGGCCCGATATGAACTGGGATAGCACAACCACCGATAAGATAATCCATCCATAAAAAATCGGTGGATTAGGGCGTCTTATTAGATAACGTATTCCAAATATTGAACGAATTATAGGCATGTGTCATCCAAGACAAATACCTGTAGAAATTGTTTCATAGGTTTGGCCGGATACTA
>CAZHKH010000083.1:0-6742 GCA_964532515.1 uncultured bacterium | reverse complement strand
AATCAATAATCTTGATCAGGTATGGTATTTGGATCTTGGATATAATGCGTTGGAGACACTGCCAGATATATCAGATATGGGTTCGCTTATGTATCTATATATATTTGGAAATCAAATATCATTTATCCCAGATTCTATTTGTGATTTAGATTTAAATTGGAGTGGCCTTGATAATGCATTTATGCCTTATTTTGCATGCGGTGGGAATCAATTGTGTGAAGATGTCCCTGATTGCATATCAAATTCTGATAACTTTGAAATTGGTTTAGAAGCAAACTATTATTCATTTACTATTGAACTTCTTCAGGATTGCAGCGAAGATTGTGTTGCAGGCGATGTGAATACTGATGGCTCAATTGATGTATTGGATGTCGTAAATACGGTAAATTTTATTTTAGGTCTTTCAAATCCAAGTGCTCAGGAAGCTTGCGCTGCAGATGTAAATTCTGATGGAAATATTGATGTGCTTGATGCTGTTCAAATAGTAAACTTTATTTTAAACTAGCAATTAAAAAGAGTATTTTAATTGAGCCCTAAAGTGGGAAAAATTTTCCATCTGATTTAGAGGATAATCAAGCGCCTTTTCATAGTCATCCCCTTTATTGGATTTTGAGTTTGGATGCTCTTTATCTCCACTGATATAATTAATTGCAAAGTTTCCTGTCACTTTATTTGAGAATTTATAATCAGAAACTAATTCAATAAAGTATCCTTTGTATTGGACATCCATTAAATTTCTTAATTGAATTGAAATCCTTTCATTAAATGATTTTTCTATTCCAATTAATAGAGCATTATGTGTCATAAGAGCAAGAGGTGACCCCATCCCTGGATAAAAATAGTTATATGGGTCGAATCCATCAGCTGAGAAGAGTGGAAGATCTATAGGATCTATAGGAACTATGGAATTATAACTTAGAGTATCATGCTTAAAGTATTGCATCATAATATTTATATCACTTAGAAATTTATATTCAAGTTGAAGAGTCATTTGATAATAATCAACCTGCTCTTCAAAAGGATTTGATAAATATGGTACTGGCTTAAGGTCTGAAAAACTTCCCTCTACTCTGGTTATAGTTGGATGTGGCCTTGATACATTATCATTTAAATCATTTGTAGAAAAATATCCTATATCACCTCTTAGTGATAAATCTTTTAGAAGGAGAACTCCCCCCAAGCCTAAAAGTTCTGTTTTTCTATAGCTAAAAACCGTATCAATAACATCTACAATTTGGTCAGCTGTATCTTCATATATATTTATACCAGATACATTGAAAATTCTATCATAACCACTGAAATAAAAAAGTCCAACATCTAGTACATCAGTGGACAGCTGTAGGTAGCCACCAAATTCATTAGTATTATCAATTTCCATAAACTGGTAATCATTTGGGCTTGCTGGAAGCTCAATAGGAAATTCAGCTTCACTAGAAGGGAGTTTATTAAATCTAAAATATTTATTGCTCCATTTGGAGTGAAATGGGGTAGTGGTAAAACCAAATTTTAGATTTTTATAGTACATATCCATAGATAAAGCATTCGTTGCTATTTTCCTTTTGGTTCCAGCTTCGAATAAAAAATTATAATCATATGGACAGACAATATCGAGAGGGCTATTTTCATCTACAAAACCCCATGATTGTATTTGATTTCCTATTTTAATTTCACCAAAATCGATTAGCCACGTTGCATAAAGTTCTCTAAGATCTATTTTAAATGAGTCATAATCAAGATATGGTTGATGTTCTAGTGCAAGTTTACTTGATAATTGAAATCTATCATACTGATTATCACGCTGATATCCCCATGATATGTTGAACATTCTATATGGAAGCTTAATAATACTTCCATTCTCAAGTTTTGATATAAAATAAAGATTTGCATCGCCACTTAAGGATGAAGCTGATTCTTGTGAGTATATAAAACTAAGAGCAAAAAAACATAATATTAATAGTCGTTTCATATTTTAATCCTTATAAACTTCTTCTAATGACTCTTTAAGCCAGACAATCATTTCATTGCCTTGAGTATTCCAGGCTCTGGTTAGCGCATAAGATGGGAAGCTTCCCCCAAGCTCTCCATTCCATGTATACACAACTTTTGTAGATGAATCATTTATTCTTTCTAGATACCACTCACCTGCTGCATTTTCCAATCTAATAGTACTGCTAAATACAGGGAAATCATACTCTTTCACAGATTGAAATTTATAGGAAGCAATTTCAGAGTTTTTAGTAGCGATGTATTTCACGAGATAATCTCTATCTGAAACTGGAAATGGCATATCAATTCTTATATATACCATATCATCGCCCACTTCCTTTGATTCAGTAACTCTATCAAAGATGTTATAGTAATTTCCTTTATCTTCAATCATTTTAGCAATTTTGTCAACTTCAAATGGAAGCACCGAGATAGTTCGACACCAGGTAATATCACCCGTTTCTTTGTAGCCAATCCATATTTCATGACTTTCATCTTGAAGTTCTATCCAGTTATCTCTTGCAGCATGATCAGGATGCTGAATTTTTGATTGGGCTGATAGCATACAATTGATTATAAGAATAATAAATATTTTTTTCATTTAGCGTCCCACATGAATTTTTTCTGATAAGAAAGTTGAGTATATAACCGCGCAATCATTTTTAATTTGTTCCTCTGTGATTCCAAATTTTGATAAATCATATTTATGCTTACTTTGATATTCTCTTTGTCTATTTGCTGTTAATTTAATATTTTTTAAAAAATCTTCTGATGGATTATGTTCAATAAATGGAAGAATCTCATCCATCAGTCCATCAAAGTCACTCATCATTCGATCAAACTGAACAATAGCAACTCTTGATTTATCTATTCTACCATTTGTCCAGTCATCATGAAATCGTATTTGCAATTCAACCAAAGCTCTATACAGTCTTTTAATAAAATGTTGTCTTTTTTCTTCTGGAAAGCTCCAAAATCCAAACATGCTATCAAGGACACCTGTAACAAGACTAAGACCAGATGGTATCACATTGAGTGGATCTCTTATCATATAAAGAAGCTTTGCATCAGGAAATTTTTCTAAAAATGCAGGGACATTAACGCTAATTGAGAATAATTTTCCTACGATTCTATCTGATTTAGATGTAACTAGCGTTCGTTTCCACATGGTCTCTAGCCAATTAAAATCTCGCTTTGAATTATTTCTTATTTTAGGTTGAAACCAATCAAGGAGATCTTCTTTGGCCCATGATAAAATAAAAGCATACAAGAAAAACCCATCAAAGAATCTAAATAACAATGATGGGTCATCAGTTTCAAGTGAATCCAAGCTAGTTTTGTGTATTTCATCTGAATGAAATTTTGCGGGGCTAACCTTTTCAAGAATTGGTAGTATAGGTTTTATTAGTTTTTGAAGTATTATAGATGTAAAAATTAGTTGGTACAACTTTGATCCAGTGGCAACCTTGTTGCTTGATAGATAACGATGAATAAATGTTGTACCTGATCTTGGATTTCCTACAATTAAAATTGGTTGTTCAATTTTTTTCCTAAGTTTTAGGCCAAAAAATATCCAATCTAGTTTCATGAAAAGGAAATTTAATGTTCTAAGAGTAAGTAGATATAGACCTACAAACAAAGGAGAGACCCATCTTCCGAATGTAATGCCAATCGTTTTATAGGCTTTAGATAATCTTTTTAATATTCCAACCTTCAAATTCACCTTTAATAAATAGAATTAAAACTTACCATTATAAGCTAGTTTTTATATAGGAAATTATGTAACAAATATTTACATAAAAATATACTATATTTTCATATTCTGTTTATAATATATACTAGCGGATTAAATGTGAAAACCATATCGAGGAGATATCAATGTTTTTAAACACAATAAAGATTTTATTAATTACCTTTACATTCCTCAGTGCAGATGTTTATGAAGGATATATGCTTTATAGTCCTGGAGGTAGTGGTGGAAGTAATGTTACTTATTACAAAGATTGGAACGGTAATACCGTAAATACATGGTCCCACAGCAATGGACCTGCAAGCATGCCATATTTTTTACCAAGTGAAGATGGTGGCGTTGAAAATGCATTGCTGTACTACCCCTGCCGTTCGAATAATCCATCTATGGATACAGGAGGTGTTGGTGGAAAGGTTGTTATATATAATTGGGATGGAGATATCCTCTACACTTACAACATTGATAGTAATGACTACAATCATCATCATGATATAGCTGTTCTTCCAAATGGAAATTTCATTGTCATTGCTTGGGAACGATTTTATTCAAGCGAATGGCAGGCTTTTGGCCGTACCAGCGTAGAGAACAATTTAAATCAGATGTGGGGAACTGCTTTCTTTGAGATTCAGCCTACGCTTGATGGTAGAACCGAATCAATTGATGACTTTGATGCAGTGGTTTGGGAGTGGCACATTACAGATCATTTAGTTCAGAATGTTGATGCATCTTTAGATAACTATGGTGATATCTCAGAACATCCAGAGTTATTTGATGTGAATTGTGGAAGTGTTGGCAGTAATGGAGGTCCCGGAGGACAAACAAATGCAGATTGGATGCATGTAAATGCAATTGACTACAATGCAGATTTAGATCAAATTATATTTTCATCAAGGCATCAAGGCGAAATTTTCATCATAGACCATAGCACTACGACAGAAGAGGCAGCATCTCATGCTGGCGGGAATAGTGGTATGGGTGGTGATTTTTTATATAGATGGGGTCGTCCATCAAACTACGACAGAGGAAATAGCACTGATAATATTCTTGATTCTCAGCATGGTGTTAATTGGATTCCAGAAGGATATCCAGGAGCTGGAAACCTAATATTATTTAATAATCATCATTCAGGAAACAATGCGGCAGTATTAGAGCTTGTGAGTCCCCTTCAAGATGATGGCAGCTATGAATTAAGTGGGAACAACCCCTATGGCCCAGATTCATGGACCTGGATATACGATTATAATATTTCTTCTCAGATGCAGAGTGGCGCATTTAGAATGCCAAATGGAAATACACTAATCACTGAAGCTGAGCATGCAAGAATAAAAGAAGTTACCGAATCAGGTGAAATAGTATATCAATATGAGCTGCCAGGTAATAATTCAATGATTGCAAGAGCCAGCAAGTACCCACCAGAGTTTTTTGACCCTGCGTATACCCTTGGAGATGTTAATGGAGATGAGGCTATTGATATTTTGGATGTTGTTTTAACTGTTAATATGATACTAGGGGCGGTAGATCAATCTTCAGCGGCAGATATAAATCAAGATGGAATAATTAATGTTCTTGATGTAATACTTCTTATTAACACAATTCTTGGTTCTAACTAATAATTAATAAATAATAGTTTTAAAAAGGGTCTCTATATTGAGACCCTTTTTTATTTAGAGGTAAAGTGTAGTCCGATATTGTAGTGCATAACATCTGTTCTAGATTGACTCCAATCATAATCAACTGTTGGAAAATCAATTCCATCTGGATCTGGGGTTACCGTAATAGCACCCTCTTTTAGATATTGAACATCACCACCCCAAAGGTGCTTTGCAGATACGACTAGAGAGAGAGTCCCCATTGAGTTCTCTTCTTCATCTTTCATGTGCGATAAGACTACTTCAATTCCACCTCCAATACCATATCCAAATGCTGTATCCGAGGCATTGGTATCAGAAGCAAGTTCACATTCATCAACATCTGTATCAGGATTATCGCAGTTATTACTCTGTGAAAATAATTTGGTTGTAGTACTTAGATTCTTCAATCCAATAAGCCCCTCACCATAAATTTTAACTGGACCCTTAAATGGTATTATTTTTAATAGAAGATTTCCATAGCCCATACTATTTCTTGTTTCTTCAATAAGTCCCAGAGCCACCCACTGATTAAAGGGAATCTCTCGTTCAGCGTAACCGTATTGAGATCCACCTAAATTTAACCCAATAGCAGCGTAGTCATTAATATAGTATAGCGCATTGATATCAAATGCAATAGAGGGTGGTACTTCCTGGTCCTCAAATTCACCTCGCGGGAAGGACCCACCGATTGAAATGTTTCCACCCCAGTACTGTGAAAATGAAATTGATATTAAAGATAATAAGAGTATTTTTTTCATATTTTCTCCCTATAAATAAAATTTATTGTTCAAATTGTATATCACCATAGCAATTAAAGTCATCAGCGGTCATATGCATTCTGTATATTGAATCTACGACTAGAGAGTCTGGAATGTAGGCGCAGATTCCAATCTGTCCATTTGCATAGTCATCATCAAAATTGTATATCGTATCATTACCAGAGCTTACTATATCAATATTTATTTGATTAAAATTACTCCATGTTGTATCAAATGGAGTTGAAAGCTGATAGCAAATCTGATATGAATCTCCAAATGGTCCCCAATTTGCTAGAGTTACAGGGTTTGGATATACTGGATTTAGTCCAAACACTGTATCCGTTTCATCCATATCAAATTCAAACTGACACCAGTCATCAGAATCGACTTCTCCAATTAAATTTCCATTTGTATCGGTTTCAGTAACGCCGCTAAATACTTCAGGTCCTTCATCATCACAATCTTCTGCATAATAACAATTACCATCATCATTGTTAGCATTTGGATTATAGTTACAGGCAGTATCATCTGTGCAACCATAGACATCTCCTTGCTCTATAGGAGAATACTCATCAAAACACCCAACAAATAACAGCAATATGAATAGGAGTTTAGTC
>CAZHKH010000082.1:0-6742 GCA_964532515.1 uncultured bacterium | reverse complement strand
TTCATCTATCTTTGTAACTCTAACATTAACGCCCGTGAATTGGTGTAAAATAGAAAAAATAAATTTATTTTTATTTTTATAAATTATATCTTCGATCTGAGTAAATAAACTGCTTTCTGTTATTCCTGTAGTCTTAAGTGTTCTTACTGGAAAAGATTTAGGCTTTGCATCTAAATAATTGGGAATAATAGTTTCTTCTACCATATTTTTAAATTCTTTTGGTACACCTGGAAGAACAAATATCCTTGTTTTATTAATTTTTCCTGTCATTCCAAGTGCAGTCCCAATACTATTACTAATAGGGTCAAAATCTTCAAGAATTTCAGCTTGCGTTATAATCCCTTCTTCTACTTTATCAAGTATATCTGACTTTGTATTTTGTTTTATTAACTTATAAAATTTCTTCTTTAAAAAAGAGAGGTGAGACTCATTAATAACTAGAGGGACATCGAAATATTCTGATAGAGTTTTTTTTGTAATGTCATCATGGGTAGGACCTAATCCTCCTGATATGAAAATAAAATCAACTTTTTGATTTAAGCAATTTTCAAGCTCTTGAGATATTATCTGCTTCGAATCTGGAATAATAACTGATTTATTGAAAGTCAATCTGTAATTCTGTAGTCTTTCTTTTATCCATTGCGAGTTTGTATCAATAGTAAATCCATTTAAAAGTTCATCTCCAATAGCTATTATTGATGCTGATATCATATATATGCAATCAACAGTATTGCTGTAATTGCCCCTGCTAAAACATCATCAAACAAAATTCCCCATGCTCTAGGGAAATACTGTGAGTAATAGATGATAGATGGTTTTAAAATATCAAGTACTCTAAATATTAAAAATGAGATTAGCATTATTAATATATCACTTACAAATAATAATGCGATGCTCATCCCAGCGACCTCATCAATAACAATACTTTGAGGATCCTTCTCTCTGAAATTAGATAATGAAAGCTCTATAGAAATAAACCCAATAATAATTAAAAAAAATGTTATTAATATTCTAATAAAATAATCTTCAGGAATAAATAGAATCCATATAAAAAGAGTTGCTAAGCTAGCAAATGTTCCTGGTGCATATTTTATTTTTCCTATGTATAAAAAAGTAGAAATTAATAATGAGAGACTATTTATCATTATCTAATCTTATTATAAATAATTTTTAAATTTTTATAATAATAATCAATTCCAGTATAGACCGTGAAGAATGTAACTATAATCATAAAAAATCTGATGTAATAAGAAAAATCTAAAAATGGAAATCTTGAATTAATGCTAAGGAAAAGCAGCACTGTAATTATTGATGTTAATTGAAATCCTGTTTTTAATTTTGCCACCTTAGAGGTAACCATTGTAGCTCCTACCCTTTTCATTATTACCCTTAGAATTGTTACTAAGAAATCTCTTGAGAAAATCAATAAAACCATCCACGGAAAAACTATGTTTGATAAAATATCAATTTTTAAAAAAACTAAAAATGCTGAAAGAACTAAAATTTTATCTGCAAGTGGATCCATAAATAATCCAAATTTAGAAACAGCCCCAAATTTTCTTGCTAACTTTCCATCAAGGGCATCTGTAATCGATGCTAACACAAAAATAATTAATGAAATGAAATAAGAATTATTCATACCAGAGTTCATGATAAAAATAAAAACCGGAACTAAAATAATCCTAAAAATCGTTAAAATATTAGGAATATATTTTTTCAAATTTCTGTTCTTTCATTAAAAGCTCTCATTAGAGTCATCTCATCAATATACTCAAATTGACCGCCAATTGGAATTCCTCTTGCAAGCTTAGATACTATTAAATTATCATTTATTGACTCGAGTTTGTCAGCTAAATATATTGAAGTTGCATCACCCTCTAAACTTGTATCTGTCGCAAGTATAACCTCTTTTATATTATCATCTATTCTTAGGAATAGTTGCTTGATATTTAAATCATTTGGACCGATTTGATCTAATGGTGATAAAACTCCACCTAAAACATGGTATAAACCAGAATATCCAGCTTTATCAATAGCAATTACATCTTTAGGTCTCTGTACCACACATATCTTAGCTTTATCTCTTTTAGTATCACAGGAATAGCAGTCAGATCCTTTCTCAATATAAAAAAAACAAGTATCACAAACATTTAGTGTTTCTTTTATGTTTAATAAATTTTGAGAGAATTCATAATTATATGATTCTTCACTTTCAGCTACATAATATGCTAATCTCTCTGCAGTTTTTAGACCTATTCCAGGGAGTGTTTTGAAGGAATCAATTAATTTCTGGAGTGTACTTGGTAATTGAATCATAGAATCCCTGGAATATTCATTCCTCCAGCAATAGAACGCATTTTATCACCCACCTCATCATCAACATTACTATATGTTTGTTTGATAGAAGCTAATATTAAATCTTCAACCATTTCTACATCTTCTTCTAAAATTGATGAATCTATTTTTATTGATATTATTTCTTTCTTTCCATTGGATTCTATTTCTACTAGTTTTCCAGAGGCTGATCCTTTTATTCGTAGACTTTTCAATTCATCTTCCATGTCTTTCATCTTTTTTTGCATCTGTTGAGCCTGCTTCATTAGACCCTTCATCCCACCTTTTGGAAACATTTTAAACCTCCTTTAAGATATTATCTTTCCCTTGAAAATATTTATTGCATCATCTAGCAAAGGATGATCTTTTTCTTCTTCATTGAGTTTTGTGTCATTATTAGTTAGTGCTTTATTTCCTGCTTCACCCTCTACCATTTCAATTAGGATATCTAATGAAACATTGCAAACAGTGGATATTGCATCAATTATAATTTTCTTGTCAGTATCTAATACTTTTTTTATAAATTGATTACCATTGCTCAACTCTACTATTAATTTGTTCCCATTAATTTCTTTTGGGTTTGTCTCTTCAAAGAATGATGATAACTTGCTATTTTTCTTATCTAAGCAAGATATAATATCCTTCCATTGAGTGGTTATTTGATCGATTGTAATACTATTAGAAATATTAGAAGAGCCTGAAGAAACTTCATCGATAGTATTATCTGCTACTTCATTTTCAGTTATAGTCTTATCCTTATCTAAGGTCTCTACATTGGTGGTCTTAGGTGCTTCAGCTTCAGCTGAATCTGATTCTAAGTCAGGATTTAGAGCATCTGTAGATTCATTGTTTGAATCAGTCTTTAAATTATGATATAAACTATTTGAAGCAATCATATTAACATAATCAACAATCAAAACCTCAATCGATATCTTACTATTTTCAATAAATTTCAATCGTGCTGATAGGCGAAATGCCAATTTGATCATTCTTAATATATCATTCATCGCAAATGATAAATTTTTAGATATTTTTATTTTCAATGAATCAGACATAAAATTGTATTTATTGTTTTTATTTATTTTTAATAGCATGCAATCATTTAAAAATGATAATAAATCATTAATAAATAATTTTGATGAAATTCCAGAGTTAATAATTGAATTAAATAGGTCTATAGCTCCATCTGCATCCTGCTTTATAATTTTATAAAAGAAATCATAAATATCTTCTTGGTCAATCAGTCCAATAGATGAACGTAAATTTTCAACGGTAATTTTACTGTTTGAGAATGCAATAATTTGATCTAACATGCTCAATGCATCTCTCATGCTCCCATCTGATTTTTGAGAAATTAGTTCAATCGCATTTTCTTCAAACACTAGCTCCTCTTTGTTTAGGATGTACTTCAATCTATCAGCTATCACAGCTGAACCTATTCTCATAAAATCATATCTTTGAGTTCTTGATAAAATTGTTTGAGGCATTTTTTGTGGGTCTGTAGTGGCTAAAATAAAAATAATGTAGCTTGGGGGCTCTTCAAGTGTCTTTAGTAACGCGTTGAATGCTTGCTCTGTTAACATATGTGCTTCATCAATTATATAGACTTTATACTTGACTGATGATGGAGGAAATTTCACTGATTCTCTAATATCTCTTATTTCATCAATTCCTCGGTTGGATGCTCCATCTATCTCATTAATATCTAAGCATTTTTCATGATCTTGAATTTCATTTATTGTTGATGCTAATACTCTTGCTGTAGTTGTTTTCCCCACACCCCTTGGACCAGAAAACAAAAAGGCCTGTGCCAATCTATTCATAGAGATTGCATTCTTTAATGTTTGGGTAATATGATCCTGACCAACAATTTGGTCAAAGGATGCGGGTCTCCATTTTAATGATAGTATTTGATATGACATAAAATTAACAGTCTGTGCACCGATGGTAGAATTTTCTGTTAGAATAACATTTTTTACAGCCAGCTCACTTTCAGGATTCTACGGCACATAGAAATAGACTCTACCGCTGCTTCCTTCCAGATCTGACGGGTTTCAAGTTTATACCATTGCGCAGAACTAAAAGAGTCAACACCGCTTATAAAAAATATTAAGCTCAGCAAAACCCATCCATCGGAATTCAATCCTGCATAAGCGGACTTCAGGTTACAAGGAACCGCTAACTCCCCATCTAGCACAGAAATAAAATTATTTTCTATAGTTCTTTAAAAATTTTGGGATATCTAAATCTGATATAATATTATCTTTTTTATTTGCTTTATTTGGAGTTTTATTCTGACTCCAAAATAAATCAAATTTTGAGTTTAAAAGTAATTTAAATTCATCATCAAAAGTTTTAACTATTTTATTTATTCTATTTTTCAATTCTTCTGAAGATGCAGGACCGTAGATTAAACTTGTTTCTTCAAATTTATCTATAATCACTTTTAATTTATTAAGTCTATCTTTTTGCTCTGGACTTAATTCTATATCTTTGTTTTCAATCATTTTTTATTTTTTCATTTCTGTTTAGTGCGCCATACATCATTAAAATACTTCCAACTGTTAAAATAGGCACTGATAAATATAACCAATAATAATCATTAAATCTCTCATTTAAATAATAACCAATAACACTTCCAATTCCAATGCCAACTAGGTTCATACCCAATAGAATACATAAAAAAGAACCAAATCTCATTAATCTTCATCCTTTTTTTTATTTTTTTTCTTAAATGGATTTATTCTCTTTAACCAATTGTGTAGCGGCCCACTCTTTTTAAAATTATGCTTAGGGGAAAAAGCTATAATCTGATTATTGTTTTTTCTCTGACTTCTTGCGTGAATAATCTTTTTTGGATCTGGAGCATTGTACTTTATCTGAGAATTAAATGAATTTACATTATCAACATTAGCATCTTGATTAAAATCATAGAATACGCTTTGAATATCAACTATTAGTTGAATTGATTCTGTTAGACGAATATCAAATTTTGTTCCAAACATTAGATTCTCTTTAGCGTTATCGATATTAGAAAGCGCAAAATTCCTATGGAAGTATAATGAAAATTCATTTAGTTGCTTAAATGGATATCCGCTTTTTGAGAAAAATTCAATATCAAATAGATAGTATGATTTATCGCTATTACTATCATTGTCAAATAGATACATCCCAGATGCAGTTATTCCTCTCTTGTTATAGTAATTATATTCATAGTAGAATGATGCTCCAGCAGTTGGATATACAAAATCACCTCTAAGGAAAAGTGGGTGCCACTCCTTAGATAAATATAAGAGATCTTGATTATTGCATTCTCCATCACCATCAAGATCACTACAGGGAATATCAGAATTCTGATTTAAATTTAAGGCTTGAATATCTTCATCGAATCTTAACATTCTAACTTTTTCAAAGTCATATGTTGATGAAAAATAATATGGAGTATATAGCGCATCATTAACATGAAGACCCATTTTTACCTTGTGTCCATTATCAAAAATAATCTTGGAGCCAAACATCACTCCCCGTGTTTTATCTCTTTGTTTTAATGCACCTGTAGAACTACCATCATATCTAAAATATTTAATTGTCTTGGGAAAAAAGATTGCATCATATTCAGATATCAAATCAATCGCATATCCACTCTTGCTAAATAGCTCATACTTAAAATCTAGTTCATGGGCCCTTATACTTGATTGGCCATTAACATCTACCTCTGAGTATTGATCTAAATCAGTTATATATCCATATCCAATGGTTAATGGAAATAATTTTGATATATGATAAGAAAAATGACACCCTAAAAATCCACCCCCATTAATTATTTGAGAAAGATCGGAAACAAAAAAATCTATATTGTATGATAATTTATTTTTAGGATAAACCTGTAACTGCAACCCCGTTCTCTGCATAATTGGATAATTATATGAATTAGAATATTTATGAAGCACCTGGCCATGCCCAAAAGTCAAATCTTTCACCTCTCCAACATTAATGAGTATTGTTTCATCGTTATTGTAATAAGATAAATGGTTAATTTTTGAAAGTAATGTTGAAAGCTCGCTCCAATCATTAACATTAATCTCTGAATTCCCTAAAGAAAAATATTCATCAATCTTAAAAATTGCATTCATATTGTTATACTTAATGTACACTTCCAGAGCAATAGGAATATAGCTTGCATCATGCAAGTATGCTAATCCTGAGCTAATATTAAATCCAAAATTACTTTCTTCGAAAATTTCTGCATCTAAATTTTCATTATAGTCTGGAATTAATTGAAATTCACTTACATCAAAAAGTAAAGAGTCAGCTGCGGCGTATGTTTCTTTCTGTATTAAAAAATCACTGAATATATAACTGGGAACAATATGTTTAAAATCTTCTTTTGGATCATTTGATTCAATAT
>CAZHKH010000081.1:0-7003 GCA_964532515.1 uncultured bacterium | reverse complement strand
GTATCAAGAAAATCAAATAGTCTAACTGATGATGGTTTGTTTTTTTGATATTTATCAGTCATCATTTTAAAATAAAATTCTTCTAGTACGGTTTTCTTTAAATCAGATGGAATCCCATCAAGTTCTTTTGATCGTACTCTAATTTTAATAATAGATGACTCAGGTAAATCTGTAAAAAATGATAGCGCTAATGATTCCCCATAAACTTGGAAAATGATGGCAGCTTTATCTAATCCTGATAAATTTTCATAGTTTGTCATACTCTATTCTTCCTTTTCTGAGTTATCATCATTTGCTTCATCATTTCCATCTGATGATTCATCCAACCAATCACTAATAATTTGACTGGCGCCTTCCTTTTGTCCTGCGCTCATTGTTACCGCTGATTGTCTTAAAGATCGAACCTCTGACCTAACTACATCTGTGTTGTCATTGCTAGCGGTTGGTGGGGCAGAAAATTCTTTAGGCTCCGCCACTGGTGCAGTATTATTTTGACTTGCACCTCTTGGCTTCAAATAAACCACCTTCTTATTTTTTTTCATTAATAAAATTGCAACAAGGGCCATTAATGCAAATACCGCAACCGCAATAATAACATATAAAATCATTCTATTAGAACTTTTTTTATATGCTTCAATCTCTACTTTCTCATCTTTTGAAGAAGCAGTTTTTTGTTGTCCCTCAATCAATCTGAATAATCTTTCCTCTGTTCCTTTGGCATCATTAATTCGTGCCTGGATTGAGTTTTCATAGTCAGAAGTAATGTCTTCAAGCAATCGATTCTGTTTTGATCTATATTCATCTTGAATGGACATTAAATTAATAAATTTTAATGAATCTAAATTATTTTGAAGGGTATTTCTTCTGGCTTCTTGATCTTCCCAAAATAATCGTGCGCTCGTTGCATCATCAAGCTGTTGAATGAGAAAATCAAGTTCTTTGTCCTTTGCCTCTAAGATTAATTTTAATTCAGTTTCTTTTTGGGCCATTACCTCTTCCATTTTCTCGGCTAATTCTACTTGATCTTCTCTTGAAAGTTCAAACTGTCGTTGGTTTTCTTGCATTAGCTCGGCAAGTTCTTCATGATGTTGATCAACAAGGGTCGCTCTTTCTGCTTCAGCTTGCTTGAGCATGCTTTGCAATTCATCTCTGAGGGCTGTGTGCTGGCTAGTTAGCCTATCCCATTTTAATGAATCTTTAAACGCTGCATATTCAGAGTTTACTTTATTATAGTTAGTTAATATTGTATCAATATCACCCTTTAACTCGTTAAGCTGGGCTGCATTTTCTTCTTTTAGTGCTTGGAGCTCATCATGATGTGCTTGATTGCTCATCATCTGAACATCTTTATTTTTATCATAGTGGTTTGGCATTTTTTCAAGCACAAAACAATCAAAACAATTTCGAATCTCATCAATATTGGTGTTAACAAAATTAGTGATTGTTTCTCTAGCTTCAACATTATATATATCTTCTGCTAAGTATATAGATACGTTTAAGCCCGTCATAATATATTCTTGTTCCTCTTTCTTGATTTTTTTCTCTTCCTTCTTCTCATTAGAATTTATAGGTGCCGTTGGAAGGGTTGGATTTAAACCAAGGCCCTCTATAAATGTATAGCCAAACGGATCGCTATCGTTTGTGTCGTTATCTGATGAAAGAGTGCTGTTGTCTTCTTTTTCTGATTTGGGTGTTGGCTTTTGCTCAAGCCTAACATCGGCAAAGACGTAATACTCGGACTTATCATAAATTTTTTCTAAGAATGATTCAATTTTGAATTTATAAATGTTTTCTAATTCAACCTGCTTTAGAAAAACACTCTCATCCTTTGATGATAGTAATGATAATCCTAAAATAATAATTAATGTTAACATGTTTTTTTTCATAAACGCTCCTAGACTAAATATAATATCTTATTTTACACCAAAAATAATTTTAATTCTTCTGTTATTAGTTCTTTGATCTGGGGTGGTATTTTTTTCACTAATATACATATCATCTACCTTTCCAGATCGAACCTCTGACCATGTTGCTCCAGCCGGCCATATGTCTGCATATCCTGATGCAGTTAATCGGCCCGACATTACACCTTTATAAATTAAATAATTGACTACATTTGCCGCCCTTGCAGAAGATAGTTCCCAATTTGTGGGATATCGTTCAGCAATTTTTCCTGTTGGATCTTGGTTGTCTGTATGGCCTTCAATCAAGATGCTTCGTAAATCACTCGCATTAGACATTAGCTCTACTGATGCATTATCTAGTGTTGCTTTTAATTCATCTTTTAAATTTACAGAACCTGAACCAAAACACACATCACCATCTAATTCAAGCGCAACACCACGAGGGTCTTGGGTTACTTTTGCTTTATCCTGCATATCCATTTTTTCTATTAATTCTTCTAATTCTTGTTTTATCTCAGATTGATCTTTGAGTGGTTCGTGTGGCATTTCTTGATCTGTTGATCCGCCTGTTTGTGTTGCTTGAGAGTTTGCAAATGCAGCATACTTCACCGGATCCGGTGATGACATGGAGTATAATAAAACAAAAAAGGCAAACAATAGGGTCATCATATCAGCAAACGTCTGCATCCAAATTGGAAGCCCCTCTTCGCCACCACCATGTGTGGAACAATCTTCACATTTACATTTATAGTTACTCAAAAATTAATCTTCCTCTACACTTCGTTGTTTTGGAGGTAAATATGCATTAAGGGCATCTCTAATTTCTAGTGGATGTTTCTTATATGCAATCATTAATACTCCAGCTGCGGTTAACGCGTCTTCAATTTTTTTGGCTTCATTTTTACCTTTTAGTTTATCTGCAAATGGTAAAAAGAGAAAATTGGCTGCAAATGCACCATATAGGGTCGTGATTAACGCAACCGCCATTGCGCTTCCAATTTTATCAGCACCGCCGCCACCCATTCCAGCTAGCATAAATATTAGGCCAATTAAAGTACCAATCATTCCAAATGCTGGGGCATATGTTCCTAGGGTTTTCATTACATTTACATCTTCTCTTTCTCTCAGCTCTCTATACTCTGCATTATTGCTTAAAAAGGTTTCAATATCATCTGGCTTGGTTCCACCTAAAATCAGCTGACAACCATCTGTCACAGCATGCATTCTAAATGGCATTGATTCTGGAGAAGATGATAGAGCGGCCTCCAGGTCTTTTCTGCTTTTTCTGTAGGATTCAGATAGCTTGCAGATATCGTCTACAACATCAGCAAGTTGAAAATTATCATCTTTAAAAATCATTTTTAATAATGAAAATAATCTTAGAACCTTTGATAATTTAAATGCTATTGCGGTCGCCGCAAGGGATCCACCAAATACAATCAAAATGGATGTTGTATCCCATAGTGAAGAGAAGGGAACGCCTACGTTGGCAGCACCTAAAAATGAAGCTAGCCCCATCAATGCTAAACCTAATATTAGTCCTACTACTGTTCCTAAATTCATAATATTCCTTTAATCTGCTTTATTCTCTTTGTCTAAATCAACTGATTCTAGTTTATTGTTTTTAAGTGCCTCTAATATGTCTCTAACCTCATCATATTCAGGATCTAGTTTAAGCGCTATGTTCCAATTAATAGATGCGCTTTGAACTTGTCCAATACTATAATATATTGTGCCTTTGCGAGCATAGGCAATTGCTAGATTGGGATTTAATTCAATTGCTTGATCAATTTCAATGAGAGCTTGATTGTAATCTTGCTCATAATAATATCTCAAGGCTCTTGAAATATGGCGTGAGGCTTTGTTATAATTAGTAATATCAACAATTTTTTGATTTTTATTTTGATAGAGAGAGTCCTCTAAAATAGCTATTTTCTGCTGTAGGGAGGTATTCTCAATCTTGTTGTTTTCTAATGAAAAGGTTAAAAATTTAATAGAGTCAGCAATATCATTATACTGCTGCTGAGTAATATTAATAATATTATTTAATGAGTCTTGTAAATTATTTACAGCATCTTGAGTGTATATGGTTTGTTCTGGGTTCCCATATGGGTTGAGTGCAATTTTACTATTTAACTTTGGAACATTCATTTCAAATCCAAAGCATATTGTAGATGCATCTGGTAAAATTTCTGCATCTGATTGCCCTACTTTAGAGCGATTTCCAAAGTCTCCCATTCCACTAAAATTAGAAATACCCATAGAAATAATATATTCATTAGTGATGGGTAATTTAGCCCCCAGATTAATACTTGTTCCATCTAGCTCAAACAATAAATTTAGTCTATTTTTTAATCTAGGAATTTCTGGTGTTAATAAATTAAAACCTAAAAAATAGCCTATTGGACTTGAGCCGCTATTTTCAAAATTTGATTCTGTTATATGTTCATCAAGCGCAACCTTTCCAGATCCAAATCCAAAATTATATACTATAGAAAATTTATCAAATTCTTTGTGGCTCGAAAAAATAGCATACATCGATGGGTTTTGAAAGCCTGCTTTTCCATTCCACTGTCTGGACATAATGTCAGATAAACCCAAATCTATACTAATAGTACCTGCCTTATATACCGTCTTTTGTATGTGTAGTCCTAGCTCTGTTGGGATTTCAAAGGTAGCTGTTGTTGTATCTATTTGTGTCTTGGTCCGTGGATCAGCAAGGGATGTATAGGTCAGACCTATGTTAAAACCGTTGGCTGTATATGTGTGGAGGTATAGACTTGTGCTCATGCTTGGTAAATCAAAGATTATTGTTTCAGTAGAAAATCCTGCAGTAAATAAATATGGATTTGTTTCGGCATCATAGAGTTGAACGCTGGGCGTTCGTAATAGTGTTGCTGGTCTTGAAAAGGCCACTCGTGAGTTAGCGAAAAAAATACTAAAAACTAATAGAAAAATAAGCTGTTTTATGAAATTATTTTTCATTTTTATTATTTAATAATTGTTGTTCATAGTTAACGTATCTCAATAAATGGCTATTTTGAAATCGCCTTTGAAATAATTCTATTTGATCTTGTGCTATATTAAAGTTTCCTAGTTGAATATTTGTTTTAATTTTATATAAAAGAAGCTCATCAGTCACCATCTCTGGTGGAATGGTATTAAATATTTCTATTACTGCATCAAATTGATTGGAGCGATAAAGGTTTTGTATATACATAGAATTAATGTTTTCAGTCGAAGCCACTTCATTGATTTTAATTTGACCATACAAAGAAAAGAATTGGGTAAACTGGTCATTTAAAAAGGATCTTTTTATAAAATTCACTGTTTCAGATGTGGAGAGTGAAAAAATAAATTCATCATATTTTTTAATTCCATTTGATTTATTAAATGTGGGATATTTTAAATTGTGTAATATGGGTGCAATAAAATTATTAGCACGAAACGCTTTAATATCCTCATAATACACATTGATGTCATCTGCAGATTCAATCGTTGAAAAATCAACTTCTTGTTGAATAGTGCGACTTTCTTGTTTGTCAATCACTACGCCTAAATCCCAATAATGCTTTGTTGCGCCCAAAACATAAGTAAAAAATAAAAGGGATAGGACCATATAATATGATTTAGTTATCATATTGCTCCCAATCAATAGAATATGAATATCCAATAAATTGACCAAAATCTGGAGGAACAACTAATTCAAAGTCTGCAACTGCTCCAACTTCAATGCTAGAGTCTGATTCAATGTTCGAATCAGGAAAAATATGTTTAGATCCTTGAACAAATGCAGTAAGTGATTTAGTGCTGCCCTGCCAATTCATTCTAAAAACAAAATTAATTTTAACAAAATCGGCGCGTGCTTCGCCAATGTTTTTAATATCACCTCGTAATGTTCTGTTTCCTCTAAAATCTACATCTTCAACAATATCCCCTAATAGGATGGAGTTAGCAAGCAGTTTTGTTGTTGGTTTAAAAATTGTATTGTCTTCATCTTTTTTTATTTCAAGAATATCTTTTTTTCTGGTTGCTCCTGCAACATCTATGCTGTCTGGCGCCTGGACAACGTTTTCTATAATACGCTTAATGGTGTTTCGTTGTATAGTAAGCTCTCCAATTAATGTCTCAACATGCAAAACATTTTGGTCTTGATATTTAATTTTTCCATAAACTGTTGAGCCGTTGGTTAAAATAATTTCTTTATTGTAAATAGAAAATGGATTGTTCCATATTTGAGAGTGTGCTTTAAGCTTATAAAGCTCATCAGTATTTCGATCAAGCTCAGATTTTAATTTAGTTATTTCGTCTTGCATGTTTTGAATCACATCTTTGTATACACCAAGCTCATCATCATTTTCATTGAAGGTTGTAGTGTCATCATCAAAGGACTCAAAGAGTGTGCTAATATCTACAACGGAATCATCTTCATCGACCCCTTCATCAAAAACCAGAGAATCATTGTGGAGCGTGTCAGTTGAATCTATATATATAAAATCATCGTACGCATCAAGGTCTTGAGGGCTGTCTTCGTCTTTGTTTTTATTTTTTTTCCCAAATAATTTTGAGAAAACACCTTTTTTAGGTGCTTCTTCTACAATAATATCCTGATCAGATTCAGGAGCTTTGTCTTCGTTTTTTTTACCACCCAAGCTACATGCATTGAGTGCAAATAACGCGAATAGTAAAATTAATAACTTTATTTTAAACATGTTTGTTTCTGCCTTTGTCCTCGTTAAAAACCTATACAGACTGTGAAATATTAATATAGCTTGTGAAAATATTAATAATGAACAGCTAATACCAAGAATTTTATGTGTTTTTTTGAATTTCTCTTGTATCCGTCTTGTATTATAATACTATATATTGTGTAATAAAATATATTTTTGTTTTCTTGCATCTTATGATTGCACCATCTGTTGGCTAAGTATTAATTTAAACCTCATGGAATTAGAAATTTTAAAATCAAAAATTCATAGGGCTACGGTAACAGATGCAAATCTAGATTATGTTGGATCCCTATCTCTCGACCCCCTTTTGATGAGGGCAGCTAATTTAAATGAGTATGAAAAAATTCATGTTTTAAATATTAATAATGG
>CAZHKH010000080.1:0-7216 GCA_964532515.1 uncultured bacterium | reverse complement strand
TAATTCAGTGAACCCTTGACTGATAATGACTTGGTGAGAGAAGTCTCCCGAGCCTTCTAAATTACTATCATCAAAGGATAGCATAAAGCTGTTTCCATTTGCCGTTGCATTAATTTCTATTTCTCCTGATGGAGGAAGGATACAGCTTCCATCATCTGCAGTTGCTTCTGAATCATAGTTACAGGCACCCTGAATATTACAACCAAAAGTGTTATAGGCATCCAATGATCCATTGTAAATGAAAATTTCATTTATTCCCCATCCAAAAAGCTCATCATAAACAGCAGCATCCCAGACTCCATTCAAATTAGTATCTACATAGCTTTCAGTTGGTATTGAAGCATCCCATTGGCCATTGCCATTTAAGTCTTCATAAGGTTCAGCCGGATCATAACTTCCACTGTTATTCTCATCATAATAATATTCATCTTGGTCCCAAACACCATTATCATTGTCATCTTCAAAATATTCACTGTCATCCCATAAACCATCACCATCGATATCTGTAAATGGTTCGGCTGCAGATCCTTGATCCCAAACGCCATTTCCATTTAAATCATCCAGATACTCAGTATAATAAAGATTTGAAGTTTCAAGTGGCAGTATTGCGTTATTTTGATGATCATAAATTTTAAAGAAAGGAATCTCTCCATTCTCTAAATATCCGAGTGTAGCATCCATCGTCGCATCACGCCCGATTAAAACTAAAGTTGTGTAGCCTTCAGAATCTGCATATCCCCATCCTATGCAAACATCAACAGATGATGATATCTCTCCATCACCATTTATATCGCCAAATTCATTCTCATCTCGTTCAATAAAAGCTCCAATGACATCACAGGTGTAAGGATTATCAACGCAATCACCATAAACATTTCCCGGTTCTCCATCTCCGCTAGCCTCAACGCTATCGATATTAATACTCTCGACAATATAAAAACATTGTTGAGGCGACTGGGTGTAATCCCAACCGGTCTCAATATTGGTGAAAGGAAATATAATTCCCCAAACTATTATTGATAATAGATAGTATTTATATTTTATTTTGTTCATATCCCATATTCGAATAAAGCACGGTAAATTAAATAATTTTTAACTAAAAAAGCTATTATTGAATTATATATATATTTAATACTTATACTCTAATTTTCATGTGAGAACTATCACAATATATATATATATCCATTTATACCTCAAAAGCCCCTACATATTACTGCAAGGGCTTTTGAAAATAATCAACTAATTATAAGAACTAACTATATAATTACTTCATTAACATTATCTTTTGAACAGCAACATTTGTTCCTGCCTCAACTTTTACAAAATACATACCACTTGCCATACTTGAAGCATCCCAAGTTAATGTATGATATCCAGCATCCATGTGGCCATTTGCAAGAGTAGCAACAACCTGACCTACAACGTTGTAAATCTTAACGTTTACATTTCCGCTATGATTGAGACTTAAATCCAAGCTAGTGGTTGGATTAAATGGATTTGGATATGCTGAACTTAAAGCAAACTGTTCTGGAGCTAAGAATGAACTTATATCACCCAAAACAATCACCATATCATCCAATGAAGTCGTTGGCACATCGATAGATGCAAGCTCCTTAAGGTTATACGCCTCTCCCTTAACAACTAAATGAAGATCTTCTTCGATTTCATCAGTCATAGACCAGGACAACTGAACGTCACCTGGTACGTTATATGCTTCGGCTGAGATATTCCAAACTTGGAAATCTGCCACCTCGCTTACAGGGCGTACATCACTTGAGAAGTATGGAGACTCAACCATGATACCATGATTATCTGAAATCCCCACCCAGTCGAACCTATCGATGTGCATATCAATAAAGTCAGGTCTAATTGGGTTAGGATGATCGATTTCATCTTCTCCATATACAAAATTATCATTTGCATCTTCTTTTAATGTAATTGTAACAAAGTCACCTACCGCATTTCCTAGTACATCAGAGGCAGATAATTTTAGACTCCAGTCTTCACTTACATCTTCACGAGAACTATATACATTCAAATGAGGTGTAAAGTGCACTTGCAAGTCTCTTGTAGTGTGAATCCAGTATCCACCAAATGGAACTAATGCATCCACATCCTGATGAGAATCAAGGAACCACGATTTAACTTGGTTCTGAATCCAACTATCATTTACAGCCTCTTCCCATGATTGGACATCACCATCAAACTCAACTGTCAACTGATCTTTTGAAACAGTTGTAATAAGTGGGTTTGATGCAAGGTTCCAACCTGATGAAAGACTTAGGGATGCTAAGGAGCCATTGTCCGGATCACCTGTTACTGGATCTCCATGGAATACCATGTCATCTGAACCTGCTAGAGCAAGATAATATCCTTGACCTAGATTTAACTCTAGGGTCGCGATATCATAATTTCCATCTTGATCATATGCTATCCAGTTTGCACCAAAGTTTCCAAAGCATGCAGATAGATTTACTTCCATAGCAGATTCATACGGAACTATTGGAGAGCCAAATATATGCCAGCCACCTAAATAGCCATTTGTTTGTGTATGAGCTGCAAGCGTAAAGCTATCATCACTTTCATCTTCTTTAGATTCTTTGTTACTAGAACCATCGTTGTCACCATTAACAGCGCTTTCATCTAGCACGCCTGTATCATGATCAGGGTCTGCTACAACATCGTTATAGTTACCTATATCAGTAACAACAACTAAAACTTTAGCCCCATAGTATCTCTCTTCACCTTCAGATGCTATCTGAGTATTCTCTCCGGTTGTTCCAAGTGAAGGAACTTGATCTTCTTCAACGTATTCACCTGATGCTTCATCAAGGAACAGCACATCTATATTTGATATAAACTGCTTATTGGTAGTTGATATATCAACATTATAAAGATCACCAACAGATGCAATCTCCGCACCATTTGGATTAAGAACAGTTACTGTAGGACGATCGTGTGTAGTTTGTGAAACATCGCTACTTGAATCATCACCAAGTCTGTCATCACTATTGTATGACTCAACAACAAAAGTATAATCAGATTCAGCTTCTAGCTCTGGTTCAAGGTGCGTATATGTCTCACCTTCAACAGCCTCATCATTAGTATATGTGGCTCTTGCTTCACCATTTAAATAAACGATAAAGTAATCAGCATTCGCATGCTCTCCTGTCCATAGATATGTTCCATCTGACAAGAATGCATCATCTGCATGAATACCTTCTTCCCATGCAACTTCTATATGCTTAAAAGCCTGATCTGGGTTTGTAACTCTAAGATCTGTTACCGCAACAGCTGATGGCTCATCGTACACTGCAATTACAAATGAGTCAGATGCAGTTGCACCGTATGGATCTGTTGAAGTTAGTGTAAATGTATGAACACCTTCTATAAGCCCTTGAGGGTTTGATAGTATATCATACAATCCAGATTCATCCCAGAAAAAGTTTGAATCATCATCAAAATGATCGCCACTGTTTTGTGTCTGTGAATCTGCACTAGTTCCAGGACCATCGTAGCTGTATCCATAAACAAGAGGATCATGATCAGAGTCACCCACACTGTGTGCAGACATCTCTATATCTTTATAATCTTCTTCGTAGTTCATGTACCACTCTTGATCAGCACCGGCATCTGAACTTGGGCCATCATTTCTTTCAGCAGATACACCTATAACATAACTTACAAAATCAGAGTCACCGTAGTTATCTTCTATGTGTAAGTTTAGAATGTATACATCTGCTGGAAGCTGCAGTGATTGCAATGCATCTGTTCCTAAATCCTGAGGAGAAGGACCATCTGCAATAGCATCGCCGTAGTTGGTTTCATAGTAAATCTCTTCACCACCACCATTAAAAATTGGCTCACCAAAATCATACAAACCATTGTCATTTAAATCTGAAAATGTGAATCCAGCTGCAGCGCCTGTAATAAGCGACCACTGATAAAAGATATCATCAGCGACTTCTAATCCATTAGTATCATCTAAGTCACCGGCATCTGCATCAGTTGATGTTCCATCAAAGTGCAAGTCCGCTAAATCGGTATCTGGATCTGCATCGTGAGGCACGTGCCAAATCTGATCTTGACCATCATAATCATTTGTATCATTATCATCTGATAAGAAATCATCATATGTTAATACAGACAGATCATTTCCACCTACTCTAAGCGCTAACGCTGAAGGAGCAACTGGATCATGATTAGGCTCATCATCAATAAACACTGTAATCTCTTCATCATGCTCATGTGTACCTATTCCACCTTTAATCGGATAATCTGTCTCCACATGAAGATTCAGTGTAACAGATTTAGTATCACCATCATGAACGTTTGCGATATCAAAACTTACATCAGCAGTCTCAGCGCCACTTAGTGTAACGTCCTCGCTGCCACCAGTCTGAGTCCACAGATATCTACCTGAATCTGTTCCAAACTGATCTGTTTCAACATCACCCGCAAGATTGACATCTCCATCATTTGATCCTGAGCCATCTGCGTGGATATTTACAGTATTTGCATCAGCGTCACCATTGTGAGTAATCTCATAGTGGCCTGCACCAATGTTTGTACCATTTAAAGTTTCTACATGCGCAGTTACAGAAACTGGATCAGTATTATCATCTGTAGTTGCACTTGTATCAGACTGTCTACCAGCAACATCTGTATGTGATCCATCATGATGGCTAACTCTATGACCATCAGTAGATTCACCCGCTTCGTTGTTACCAGTTACAGTATAATCATAAGAAGATTCCCATAGAAGTCCATAACCAGCATGACCTTCCATATCTTCTTGATCATTATAATCTGTATTATCTTGACCTTCACTAATTAATGCGCTTAGAGTCTGATCGGCTGATAATGGGCCACCATCTCTATATACATTAAATGAAGTTGCAGGATATCTACCGGCGACATCTTGAATGTCATCAGTATCTGAGTCCCAGTCAAGATCTATCTGCAAATGACCGCCATCAGCGCTTAAAGCAGCTGGGGCCTGTGGAACGATGTTACCAATAGTAACGGTAATCAGCTTTGGAGTTCCTTCAGATAGGAAGAAATCAAGAGTTGTTCCTTCACTCACTAAATGATGAACGCCATCAATCTCTGCATATGTGTGAACATTTGCAGGGATAGGAACGGCTGAGCCATTTAGTGCGTGCTGAGTTGAAAATTCTTCAAATGTCAATGAGGCTTCACCAGCCATATCAGACACAACCATAACCTCAAACTCAGTTAGGTTACACTCTAGATTTGTCACATCTTGACCATCACACCCTGGAAGGTCTTCAGGACTTTCACTTTTTACGTCCTGTGTAAAATTATCACCATATATGTTGCTCCACTCAGGGTGAGCAAAATAAACAGACACATAGTTTTGACTTGCACCCAGTGGAGGTTCTGGGATATCTAAACTTGCATCAAATCCGTTGCTCGCAGTAGCTGAGAAACCTAAATAGTTATGCTCACTTGATGCCGGGAAAATTCCCCAACCATCAATATTACCTGTCATCTGCCAACCCCATGTAATTCCAACAGATTCAGTTGGAGTTGCACATGCGCTGTCAGAAGCAGCTGAGCTAATAGTCTCGCCTAAATAATCAATAAATTTATTTGCAACTACATTAAAACAATATTCAACACCTGGGGAAAGTCCTAGTACCTGAGTTGAATTTGAGCTGGTTGAAGCAACCATTACGCCATCTGAATAAATATCATATGAGTCTGCATCTACAGCATCCCAAGAAAGAATTACTCTAGCTGGGCCACTCTCAGCAACTACATTAGATGGAGTATCTACTGAAAACGTACAAGATCCATCATCAATTATATTGCCATCGCCATAGTTATCTGCATCAGCGTCTGTACAGCCTGTACACGTTGAGTCGTCACCATCACATACTCCACATGCATCATCCACTAAAGAACCACCACACTCACCTGAGCAGTCAAATTCAAGTGTTGATCCACAAGCATTGTCACAGCCTGATGGACCTGGCTCGAAACATCCACAACCAAGGTTATCAGCGTTTCCACCACCACAAACACCACAGTCATCGATAACAGCAGTACCACCACAATCACCATTGCAATCGTCATAGGCGCATGAGCCATCATCAGTGGTTATGCTTCCACCGGTTTCTTGGTACGCAGCATCATCACCAAATGTTGTAACCTCTAACCAGTGGCTGCCACCGAATGTACAAGAAGCATCATCAGAACAACCGCTAACATTCGAAGCAGTTGCTGGGCCTGAACTTATGTATATAGCATTGTTAGAAAATCCACCATCTGAAGTACCCGCATCATATTGCGCGCCAGATAAATCTAAAGCTAATACACCATTCTGTGTTGTTGGTGTAGAATCATCGCCACTTGATGCATCAAAGATTCTAAAAATAGGAATATCTCCATTCTCAAGATAATTTCCTGCATAATCATTCTCTCCTGTACAAGCTCCGCAGTCATTTCCAACAGTGGGAACAGTTACGAATCCATTGTTTTCTTCTGCATATGACCAGCCAACACAAACACCATCGGCAGTAAATGCACCAATGACATCAGCTTCTTCAACGGCATCGCCATCAATAGCCAAATCACTTGTTGCGAACATATAAAAACTCTGAAGTGTCGTTTGCTTGTAGCTCCAACCTGTTTCTTCAGAATAGACTCCCGGGAACAATGTTCCTAGTAGTATGCTAAGGGTTAATAAACGTTTCATCTTTTGTACCTCCTCCAGTAGGTTTAAAATAAACTAAACAAAAATTGCTTGCATATAAAATGTAATACCATATGCAAAAATAAATACATCTTGTAAATAAAACTTTGATGTAGATCACTTTTTATTCTATTTAATATCGTGGCGGAAAGTCCTTCGAGCCACTTAATCATCCGTTTAGATTTTAGTCAATTAATTAGATAAAAGCAAGTATAAAAAGAAGGTTTTAAAAGATTTTTTTAAGATTTTGGTTTACTATTTTAAATATTTGAAAAATTCACTATCAGTGGAAAGGATGAGTCTCGATGATGAATCAAACACGTTCTCATATGCATCTAAACTTTTTAGGAATTCATAAAATTCGATAGCATCTTTATTTATTTTATTATTTTCGTCTCTTTGTTCATAGGCCTGCGAGTATCTTTTAATCGCATAGGCATCAGCATCACCTCTAATTTTTTGTGATTTCATGTACGCCTCTGATAAAATTTTCTT